>JALSKP010000382.1 GCA_026988815.1 Myxococcales bacterium
TATGGAAAACGTGGTTTCTTGAAGCGGTCATGGGAACAAGATAGGCAAGTCGGAGCTGGCCCCGCTGTCGATACGCATACGTTAATTCCAAACGCGATCACCAATAGCGACCTCAACGATGTAGGTAACGATAACGGCGCCCAACCTTGGGATCGATTGCGTGAATTAGAAGTCGGATCGTTGAAGCGAATCGAAAACAGCAATAACGGCGAAGTAAGATGGCAAACGGTTCCACGTGCACAAGGGCATCGTCTCGTGGAAATCGAAGTCGATGGTGAAAACTACCCGGTCGTGCATGATGAGATGGGACGTGTACGACGCACCCTGGATTTTGTCTTAGAATACGACGCCTCAAACCGATTGACAGAGGCCTATAGCCTGAACACAGGGGAGAGCGAACGTTATGCCTATGATGCTCAGGGCCGATTGGCTTACGTTTACGATTCCGAACAAAAAATAACGCAACATTTTGGATACGATGGCGCTCGCATGGTCGTGGCAATGGATAAAAACTATTCGATTCTTTGGCAAAGCTTCCAAGGTCCGAGTCTAGATTTAATTTTGGAATTCCACGGTCAAAACCAAGCCCTCATGCCGATCATCGATCACCGAAAATCGATCGCCGGAGCGTGGGATATGGAAAACGGTATGATGGTTGGAATCGCAACCTACGATGAAGAAGGGCGTCTTGCCTTATACTCAAACGATGAAGCCTTAGAGTGCAACGAAGTCGGTAATCCTGGCGTCATTTGTAGCGCGCCTGGTGGAATGCCCTTTGGGTTAAACGCAAGATGGCGATCACCCATGACCGGGTTTGTGAACATGCACCATCGTTGGTACTCGCCGCGTATGGGCGAATTTTTAAGCCACGATCCTTTGGGTTATATTGATAGTTATAACTTGTTTGGATTTGCGACCTACGATCCGATTAATGGTTACGATCCATTTGGTCTGGCCAATAAAGGATTCTTTGAGAAAGCGGTCGACTTTCTGAATCCAATTCCAGAAATCGAGAAACGATGGGAAAATATCAATCAAACCCAAGAGGAAAAAGACGCGCGATGGGACGAACAGCAGAAGTCCAGGCTTGGCTTACAGGACGGTACTCGTAATGGTGGCTTCAAGAAGGGGGTTAAATGGGATTGCAAATTTCAATGCAAATTCGAAGATATAGTTTATGGAGCTGACGCAGTTGTAAACGTTGTTCCAAATCCTAAAGGTTTGGTCAAAAAAGTAGTAAAGGGCCAAGTCAAAAAACAAATCGCGAAGAAATTAAAGGAGAAAGTTAAGAAAGCAGCGGGAAACTTAAAAAAGAAGCTCAAGAAGCGGAAAAAGAGGAAACCAGATCCTGGCGCTGAAAAGTATCCCGCTGACTTTTCTTCAAAGAAAACAGTCAATCGTTCAGGGTGGTACAACTCTGAACGTGATGCTAGAAATTTAGCGCGTACGAAACTTGGAAAGAACCCGATTTATTTAGGCGATAATAAATTTCGTAGTCGAAACGGTAAATGGCAATATCGAGCTAAACCTGGAGATTTAAATCCTAAAAAAGGTACACCACATATCCACCTTGAAAGATTGAACCCTAAAACGGGCTTAGTTTTGGAAAATTGGCACCTAAGATGGAAATAGAGTAAATTTTTTTTCTAATAAGAAGAACGGAATAATCTGACCAAGACAAAACCTTTAATCCGAAGAGATTGCCGAGTTCAAAAAAAATGTGCAGGAGTTGAGAGTGAAAAAGAGGTCGAGTGTAAGTAATTCATGTGTTTCGATTGATAAGGATGGGTTCGTAATAGAATTTCCTTCTGTTGAGACCAGAGATTTAGCGCTAGAGCTGGCTTTATTAGATATGGGGCTGTGCGACGAGTTTTCGTTGATTCTTCCTCAATACGTTCTAAAACTCATCAAAAATAGCAGAGTAACTTTACCCTCGGCTCCAGCGAATTTTTCGATTGTCGAAGATAGGATATCTCTGGAACTAAATGAGGTTCAGATTGGGTATCTCACACATTTCGTTTTGCAAATTTACAGGGACGGTTCCCCTCCTGTAAACCACATTGATTTAGAGGCGGTGAAAGAGGGCACGCCTTTTGAAGTGACATTCTTTTTTCAAGAATGGGAACAGCCAATGTCTTAAACAACCATCGTAGAGTAAGCAAACACCGCGTGTCCAAAAACGCGGTGTGGAATCGTTAAAAAGCGATTTACATCTTTAGAATGTCGGTTTGGGTCTGTATTCTATATCCGTAAGTGAGTTTACATCATTTTCGGTGAAAAGTGGGTACAGAAAACTATTGGTGCTTTTCGTTCTTTCGAATTTTTAGCGCGATTCAGACTTAAACGGTCAACATCATGGAAGGGCCAAATGACTGACCGGGGGTCGCGTTCGTCTAGCCGTGGATGATGAATACCATGTGAATCGTTGGAGAGGATATACCTATGGAAAACGTGGTTTTTTGAAGCGGTCATGGGAACAAGATAGGCAAGTCGGAGCTGGCCCCGCTGTCGATAAGCATACGTTAATTCCAAACGCGATCGCCAATAGCGACCTCAACGATGTAGGTAACGATAACGGCGCCCAACCTTGGGATCGATTGCGTGAATTA
>JALSKP010000383.1 GCA_026988815.1 Myxococcales bacterium
GGGACGATTTGGATCCAGAAGTCGACTCCATTATTGCCAACGGTAACGAGGTCCTCGTCGTGCTTCAAACGCTCACCGGATTTGCAAGTGTTGAAAAGTCTAGAGTTGCGGTCATCGATGCCGCCAGCGAAACCATCGTCGACCAAGTTGCCGGCGGAGAAGCCGACGCAGTGGTTTTGAACTACCGCAATGCTTTTTCAGGACTCATTCAAGTCTCGCCAGATACCTTCGCAGTGGGTTCGATCGGCGACTTTACGGTACTCAACGCCGATGCTGGAATCGAAATATTGAGCAAAGGAAACGATGGATTATACACCAGCACCGCGCTCATCAACGAAGAAAAATTGGGACAAGATCTCTACTCCTTTGTCTTCACTGAAGACAACGCAGGATTCGCTGTTGTTGGCGCGAGCTTTGATCAATCGCAAAAACTCGTTGCGTTTGAGGGAGGCGATCTTGTCGCTCTTCCGGGTGATATTAAGAGCGAAGATGGAGAGCGGGCCATCGCGCAAGCAGGCGATTATTTTGCCCTATTTGCAATTACCAGCACTGGTGCAACGATCACCCTTTTTGATAAAACAAGCGGAAAGGCTTTAGCGACATCGCCGGTTGTTTTACAAGAAGGTTTCAAGGCCCCCAACCTTTCCATAACCAGTGTTGTTGGTCCTGCGAATAATTTGTAAATAAATATGGCAGGCAGGCAGCATTATTGGATCTTATTCGAAGACCTTTTTATTCAAACTCAGGGAACTCAGGAACATATTCTGCTTGCCCTCGATTTACATCAAATCTTTGAGGCATGGAATCGATATCAGATGCAGGCCAACAGAGTGGTGTTCCATCAAGGATTCCGCAGGCATGAAAATCACCGACACTAATCGATTTTATAGCAACGCCATGTGGTGTATCTCCGTTGTTCACTTCTCCCCAACACTTGGTTTTCGTCCCCTTGGTGGCGCACGCTCCGTGTCGGCCCGCGTCGATGTCGTCAAAAACGGCGGTTGCGCCTGCGAAAATTTGACCATTATCACCCCATCCAACGGCTTTTCCATTAGGAAGCAGTCCGCAGGCGAAGCGGTCGCCACCGCCTCCAAGCTTACCAACACTACCACCGGCATTCCTTGGGTTTCCATGGCTTTCGGATGCATCGCTATCTCCCTCACAAGTCGTATCACCCCCCCTCCGAACGCAGGAATGAAAGCGCCCTAATGCGATTTCCTCGACATCCTCAGCGCCGGCCACCGATCCAAAATAGGCCACCTTGCCCCAACAATGCACTTTCCTCTCACTATCAAGGGCGCAGGAGTGTTGGTAGTCCGACCGAATCTCAGTGAAAGACGTGCCGTCATTTGCCTGATGACTGGCGATGATTCCGGCTGCAGTATTTGTGTTACCCCAACAGATAACCCTTTGACCGCCATCAACAATACCGCAGGTATGCCATCCGCCCGCGGCAATTTGTGAAAATTTTATACCCTCCGGCACATCCAATTGACCATCGTTGGCTCCCCAGCAAAACACACTTCCGTCGGTGCGAAGACCGCAAGAATGCAAGCCGCCCGCACTCACCTGAGCAAAGGGGGTGCTGAGCTCACAATTATCGTTGAGTTTGCAATCCATTGAACACAAAGGCTTTTGGCTGCCCGCCGGCGTTGTCCAACCCACCCCGTAGATTTGCTCACAATCTGGGATTAAACTCTCGGGAAGGCACTCGGGTTCCGGTCCACATTCTTGGATCACTGGTAATGTCTCCGTTCCGTTGTTCCCAGTCGTCACGTTGTTCTCAATCACGTCCTTATTATTCGAGAATCCATTGTTGGACATATCGACCCCATTGTTCGCGCTTTGACCATTATTGTAAGGCGTGCTGCTATCAAAAAAGAGGCATCCGCTTAGTGAACAACACAAAAACGCTAGGGGTAAAAGGTGAGGTTTCATACAGGCTCCGGATTGGGTTTGAGCAACTTTAAAGCGTTTTCAAACACTTATCCAGTCAGATTAATAAAAAAGAACTCAATGAGGTTTTTAGCCTCCTTTTCATGGAATTTTAAAAGGGTTAAATGTAAACATGCTTACTATCACTTTCCGAAGAGGATAGGTTTGTTGGGTTTTATCGTTGGGTTTCGTCGCTTCGCTCCATCTACCCAACCTACGAATCTATCTACCCTATTCCATGGATTTAAGAGCACTCATCGAGCTTTCGAGGACGGTAATCCCAGTCTTTTGGTGGGGGGTTTAATCCAAACTGGCGGAGTTGATTTGCACGCGTGATCATCGTGGCGCCCTCCATCAAATTTTTTGCGAGTTGCACAACCCTACGCTGGTCTGGGTCTTCCAGAAAACTCCCCTTAATCCAACTATTAAACGCGGCAATCGCCGGTCCACACCAAATTTGGAAATCCAACTTTCGTTCCAATTTCCCAGCGTTAGCCCAACGACTGGACTTTCCCAAATACCAACGAAAAACCAAGGCCATTTTATGCCTTGACGATGCTTGCGCTTTTTCTAGCTGAAGGGGATCGCGTTCGGCAAAAAACCTTTGGCAAGCCTCCCAAATATCGTCGACCGATTCTCCCAAAATATCGTCTTCGAGTTTTTGCTTAACC
>JALSKP010000384.1 GCA_026988815.1 Myxococcales bacterium
CTTTCTCCACTTGCCTTCCTTTCTTCACTTGAAAGCGCGTTAAGCTTTTCCTCATCTTCAAACCATGCGTTCATGACACTTCTCCAAAAGGACGGTCGCCCCAGGAAACGCATAACCTTCTTTGTATATTTCCTCCACGAAGATTTAATCTTGAGTATCTTTTCCAGAAAAGCCTTGAAAAAGCTGATCTGGCGAAGATATTCGATTTGGAATTGGATTTGTCCACCTAGATCGCGTAACTAACGCGTCAACGAAGGAAGGAACGTGTTTTTTAAACTCTTTTTATTGTTCACAAGCGTAACGGCACTTGAACTTTTAATCCTAATGCCTGTGGCAAGTTCAATTGGGATCGGCTGGACCGTCTTGATCATCATCATCACGGCTCTCATTGGCGCCAAGCTCGCCCAACGTGAGGGGGCAAGGGCATGGAAACAAGTCATGCAGGACCTTTCGATGGGCATGGTTCCCAATGATTCGATAATTGATGGACTTATTGTCCTTGTGGGCTGCGTTTTACTAGTTACACCGGGTGTTCTTACCGATTTGGTCGGACTCAGTGTTTTGTTCCCGATGGTGAGAAGACCGATACGATCTATTCTTAAAAATAGGTTTTCAAAGAAGTTAGAAATGCAATCCTGGGCATCCGCTGAGCGTGGTGGTTCAGGTTTTGTCTTTACACCACAGGCCCAATCAGGTTATCGAAGCGAATACGATGAGAACATAATAGATATAACCCCGGACCCCGATCGGTCCCACTCATGATTAGGTAAATTAATGTTAGTAGATATGCATGTAAAAACAGAGGCTTCTGAAGGCGTTTCCATCAAATTAGATGATGCCATCAAAGCCGCTAAGGAAGCGAACCTCGACGGTATCGCGATTTGTGAAAAGCTGAGTTCAGCAGGCGTAAAAGATGCCATCAAAAAAGTTAAAAAAGCAGGATTGGCGCCCTTTGTTGGCGTGGAAATTCACACCAATTCAGGCGTACTTCTTTGCTTCCCTCCAAAAGTTGACGCCTTTCTAACGAAAGAAACCTGGAGCGAGTTAACAGAATTCACCAAACCAGACGCCAAAGATGTTATCGAATTGGTTGAAAGTTTAGGCGGAGCGGTGATCGCCAGTAGAACCTATGACGGTGAAATTACGCCATCCATGGGAGATGATATTTTTGAAATCGAAGGCTTGGCAGCCGTTGAGGTCTTTAATTCGAACTTGAGCGATATTCAATCCGATTTTTCAATCGAGGCTGCATCGGTCCTTCAACTCAAAACCATCGGTGGAAGCGATACGGCAAAAGCGGGGGCGATTGGGAAATATGCAACGCTCTTTAAGGAAGAATTGAAGTCCCAAAAAGATCTTGTTGACGCGATTAAAGAAGGCGAGTTTTGGGCAGTTCAAGTTGGACGCATTGCAAGTCGAAAGCCAGCTCCTCGTGAAAGCAGAGGCCGAGACGATCGTGGACGTCGCGATGGTCGTAGAGATGGCGGAAAACGCCGCGATGACCGAGGTGGTAATAATAACCGCCGCGGCCGCCGTTAGTTTAAGCTCACCTTTTTTCTTAAACCCAGTTGTCCAACTGGGTTTTTTAGTTTCTCCCTCAACTAAATTGATACCGACTATTGAGTTGTTTTTGGATCCATGTTTTAACCATTGTTCGCAAATTTAGGGCGCAATAATGCAGTCCTACACATCAAAGAGGTTCGCCATGTCACATTTTTTATCGGAGTCAAAACGTAGTCATCTTTGTGGGACCCTTCGAGATAGTGATGTGGGTCAACAAGCAACGCTTTACGGATGGGTCGCCAATCATCGCGATCACGGCGGCGTTATTTTCGTCGATTTGCGAGATAAAACGGGGATTGTGCAAGTTCGTTTTGAACCGGAGTTGGGCGATTTCTACAAGCAAGCTGACGCCCTTCGTTCAGAATGGTGCATTGGCGTGATTGGCAAAGTTGTCAGTCGCGGAGAGAACGTCAACGAAAGAATCCCAACTGGTGCAGTCGAAATCATTGTCGAAAGGCTTGAGATTTTCTCAAAATCTCCAACCCCACCTTTTCAGATTGCCGACCATATTGAGACGAACGAAAATCTTCGTCTCGAATACCGATTTCTCGACCTTCGACGTTCCCCCCTGCAAAGCGCGCTTATCATGCGTTCTCAGGTGAATCAGATCGTTCGAAACTATGCGACCGGACATGGTTTTGTGGAAATCGAAACGCCCTGTCTTACGAAATCAACGCCTGAGGGAGCAAGAGATTATCTCGTGCCCTCACGTGTTAATCCTGGACAATTTTACGCCCTTCCTCAATCACCTCAGATTTTTAAACAGCTCCTCATGGTCTCCGGTTTTGACCGTTATATTCAGATATGTCGTTGTTTCCGCGATGAAGATTTGCGTGCCGACCGCCAACCTGAATTTACGCAAATTGATATGGAAATGTCCTTTGTTACACCGGAAGATATTTACGAAATCTGCGAAGGCATGATGGCAAGAATTTTCTCCGAAACGATCGGCGAAGAGATTTCCCTTCCCATTCCACGCATCACCTATGACGAGGCGATGACCCGTTTTGGTAAAGACGCACCCGATTGCCGTTTTGCACT
>JALSKP010000385.1 GCA_026988815.1 Myxococcales bacterium
ACCGTTTTTGGTTTGAGAGTATATGTCGATGAAGTGCGTTTCAGCGAAATTGATACCGCTTTTCTTGTCAATCCCGAAGAAGGCACCTCTCCCCTAGCCCAAGCGACGGCGTTTTTAAGCCAACAGTCGCAATTTGCAGCGATCGCACTGGGTCCTATTTTAAAAAGCGCGATTTTGCGTCGTGTCCATCTCATCCAGCTTACCGAGAAACGGATTCTCATCGTCGCGGTGACCTTAGAGGGCGATGTATTTGAGAAACAAGCCTATTTGGAAACGCCGATTAGGGCACTTGAACTCGACGCAGCCGAAAAAATCATCAACTCCTGTTTGGGCGATCGAAGCGTGCCAGAACTTCAACGAGAGATGAGAAAACGTCTAAGAAAAGCACGTTCTGAGTACCGAAAGCGTCTTCTTCGGGCGACCGAAATTGCGGAAACGATATCAGTAGGAAGAGGATCTGAATTGCTCGTCGACGGCTCGATAAACTTATTGGGGGTGGAGGAACTCTCAGATGACCTCGATAAGATTCGTTCTTTGCTCGACACCCTCTCAGAACGCGAACGGGTGGTGGAAATACTCCAAGCCTTGGAACATCCCTCCCAACCGACAGTTTTTATGGGTGCCGAAATTGAAGATCTTGGAGAGGGTTTGAGCCTTGTTGCTTGCGGTTTTCAAAGAAAAGACGCCTCCTTAGGGATTGTAGGCGTTCTCGGTCCAAGTCGAATGAATTATCCGAGATTAATTCCTCTGGTCGATCATACCGCTCGTGTGATATCAGGTTCCAAAGAATCAACCTTATGAAGAAACCAATAAACGCCACGGGAGGTTCAGTTGGCTGAGAAAGAAGTACAAAATGAAAACCAAAGTTCAGACGTCGTTGAAGACCTTTTCCTGAGTCCTGACGATTCTATCGTAGAGGTCGTGGGAGAAGACGAGGTGCTGAGTGTAGATGACTCCAGCGCTCGTCTTGAAAAAGTCAATAACCTTGAGGAAAAAGTTGCCGCTTTAGAGAAAGAACGGGACGATTTCAAAAATCGCATGATGCGCGCCGCCGCCGATTTAGAGAATTTTAGGCGACGAACCAATCGAGAAAAAGACGAATTAAGAAAGTACGGCATCGATAAAATTGTATCCGAACTACTCCCCGTTCTCGATGACTTTGAACGTGCGCTAGAACACAGCGAAGACAACGCATCCTTTTTGGACGGCGTAAAGATGATCAACAAAAAATTGATCGCTTCGCTCGAAAAATACGGCGTGAAAGGATTCGAAGCCGTGGGAGAAAAGTTTCTTCCTCAGCTTCACGAAGCCATCCAACAAGTTGAAACCGACGAACAAGAAGCTGGTCACGTAGTGGCTCAGTTTCAAAAGGGATACCATCTCCACGACAGATTGCTGAGGGCCGCATTGGTCTCGGTTGCTAAAGCCATTTCGGTTGTTGAAGAGGTTGATGAAGAGGTTGATGAAGAGGTTGATGAAGACCAAAGTCAAACAATATTAGACGAGCCAGCTGCGGACCTCTCCGAGCCCTCAGAAAGTTAATCTAGAACTAGAAGAGTATAGCGAATGGGCATTACAATAGGAATCGATCTCGGAACAACAAATTGCTGCGTATGCTATATTGAGCAATCTGACCGAATTATCGTCCCCAATCCCGAAGGCGGACGAACAACACCCTCCGTGGTTGCGTTCGCTGAAGATAGTCAGCGACTCGTCGGCGCGCTTGCGCGACGACAAGCGGAAACCAATCCTGAAAATACAATTTTCGCGGTTAAACGCCTCATGGGAAGACGTTTCGACGATCCCCTCGTGCAACGCATCAGCGAATCCACACCCTATCAAATCGTAGAATCTGAAAAAGGCGATGCCTGGGTAAAAGTACGAGATGAACTCTACTCTCCACCCCAAGTCTCCTCCTTCATCCTCCGCGAACTAAAAAGAATGGCCGATGAATTTTCTGGAGAAGACATCACCCAAGCTGTCATTACCGTCCCGGCTTATTTTAACGACTCCCAAAGACAAGCGACCCGTGATGCGGGGAAAATTGCCGGACTTGAAGTTCTCAGGATCGTAAACGAGCCCACCGCAGCAGCATTGGCCTATGGCATCGACCAGTCAAAGGATATGAAAATCGCCGTTTACGATTTTGGCGGAGGGACCTTCGATATTTCTATTCTCGATCTCTCTGACGGAATGTTCACCGTCCTTTCCACCGCCGGCGACACCTTTTTGGGTGGTGAGGATTTCGATTACGCCATTATTGATTGGCTGGTCGAGGACTTTAAAGAAAAAGAAGGCATCGATTTACGAGACGATAATATCGCAATGCAACGCCTCAAAGAAGAAGCCGAGAATGCAAAGATGGAATTGTCCACCATCGACTCTACCGACATTAAATTGCCCTTTGTCGCCTCTGGCGATAATGGTCCCAAACACCTCGATGCCACCCTTGATCGTCAAACCTACGAAGGCCTTGTTTCCCACCTTGTCGAAAAATCACTCGACCCATGTGGAAACGCACTCCGAGAAGCGCAAATTTCCAAGAAAGATATTGATGTTGTCCTTCTCGTTGGTGGCATGACACGTATGCCACTCATCCGC
>JALSKP010000386.1 GCA_026988815.1 Myxococcales bacterium
TTATTGGCTTCGGCCTTGACCTAGTTAAGTTGTTGAACTTATTGAACCACTTGCTTGTTTGATCGCCCTCACCCCAGCCCTCTCCCAGAGGGAGAGGGAGTTTCTCTTCCGAACAAAAATCCGCACGAATACCACAAGGACACAATGAATGGTCATACTAGAATCCCACCCTTTTTGATCACACTAGCACCGGAATAATGTGATCATTTTCGGCGGGTTGAATGCTCGATAGTAGGCTCGCTACCTAAATGACATAAAGGGATATGGTGACTTCCAAAAAGTTTTTCATCGCCAGAGGTGAGAAAGTGTAGAACAAGCGAAGATGAGATATCTTCAAAGAGGTGTTGGAGAAAAAAGGAAGGATCGGAGAATAAACTAAATTTCATTTCCCCAAATGGCGTGTCCGATAAACGTGGTAATGAAAGTGTCTCCACTTTCGAACCCCGAAGAGCTAACCCAAAGGTCTTCTAGAGACTGTCGGATTTTAGTCAACCCATCTACTATATTTTGAAATTCTTCATCATGTCGATCGACTCGAAAAGCGCGAACGGCTCCCTTAGAAAGATCGGTTGAGTCTTCAGAATCTAGTCGAATAGCGATACTTCGACACTGCACCTCGAACATTGAGATGAGACTAAAGACAAGGAATTCTTCTTTGGAAGAAGAGCTAGAATCAGTAACTTCAAGAGGCGCGATGGCGCGATATTTCCCTTTTTCTAAAACGACCCTTTCATTTTGAATCAAGCCAGCGAGCGCCTTGGAGTTCAAGCGTACTTAGGGGAACAACCTTCATGAGCTCTTCGAGTCGAACCTCAATATACTGTAGGAGAACGAAGTGAATATAGGTTTGTGAAACCGTTTCATGGTGCAGCCTTTGAACGGATTGTATTTCCCTCGATCGAGATATGCCCCATTAGGTTGAGATCACGCAGGCTGGATCCTAAAAAATCAGGAGAAAGATAATGAAAGTGCCGGTACAACTCCGTCTTGTTTACCTCACCATTTTGGGCAACATAAGACAGAATCGAGGAGGTCTCCGAACCCGATTCCATCAAGGATTTCCCTTTCATTTTTCGGTGAAAAGTTCTGAGCGAAACGCCCAACATATCGGCTGCCACACGATAGGGTACTTTACGGCGAACCAGTTCCTCGGCCACAAATTTAAATAATTTATCTCCAATCTTCTTATAGGTTCGCCGTTGATCGTTTCGAGTCAAAATCGCACCAATAATGGATGCCATCGAACGTAGAGTTGTATCGATAAATAGGGTATTGTTCTCTTCTTCAAAAGCCATATTTTCCTCTCTTTGAGAAACCTTACCCTTTGATAGGCAAAGGCACTCGTGCCATTTCTGACATCCCTTAACGCCCTCAAAACCCCTGCCACAGATGACATAACCTAAAGTCGTGAGAAAACGAATAAGGTGGGACAAACCTTAACGAGAGCTTAATAAATGTATAGAATACTACTATTTTTCGTCGCCTTGAGTGCATGCGAAGGCGAGGTCGACATTGCCTCTCAGAACCGCCGAACCACGGTCGAGGAGCGCGATGATGTCAGTGATATGGTTGCCTTTGATCAAGACGAAAATGATCTTCGTGGAGACAGCGTCTCCGCGGAAGTGTATTTTTCCGAAGTTTTTCCAGACGTGGTGTCGACCTGTGAGTCCTGTCATTCGCTTGTTGGAATTGCAAAGGACTCGGCCTTCTATTTCGCTGATGTGAGCTCGGTCAACTCGGCACTAGGCGAGAACCGCGGAAAAAGATGTGAATTCTAAAAGCTGCTGGCTTGTCCTCCCTTGGCGTGCTTGGTGTAAGCCAGATGCCAGAAATGGTGTTTGGCACCGAAGATATTCCAAAGCGTATCGTGTTTTTAACAACCCCTCTCGGTTCAAGAATAAAAAAGTGGCGCCCCAAAAATACAGCGAATCATGGGTTGTTGAGCCCCAATAATCTTGGTCTGATTTTGGCCCCTTAGCGGCCGATACCGTCCTTCGTTCTGCAGCGGCGATGCTCGCCGCTGTGGCAACAGATACGAGGCTTTGCTCAAACGATTAAACGAAAATAACGAAATTATGGATGAAATGTGGAGAGGATCTGAGCAATCAAAAGAGACCGACGATCTTTATATTATCACCTTTAATGGCCACTCCATTCATGCCCTTAACGAGGTCGTTGATTAAGTCTATTGACGTTCTGAATCGGGGCAGGAAAACCAGCCAGACCATGTGTGCTTGGTTCGCGATGTTTTCCCTCAAACGAACAATTTCTCTTGGTCGTGTCCTTACCAAGCCTATTTTTTAGCGTGAAAAGTATCGTCTTCTCGATCGATTTCCTGACATTCGGCTAGCCATAGAAGATGGGATTGAACGCTTAAATTTGCTAGAGGCCAATACGATTTGGGGAGGTCTTTATATAGGGATGGGACAATGTCCTGGGCTCGCGCACTAGTATGGATGTTTACGAAATTTAGAACGCTTTGGTGACGTTCTTCTCGGTGAGCAATGCAGGCGCGTAGATGTTTTTCTGGGTCGGCGATTATACAGCCATGGGACGGAATCATCGTCGTCGCGTTTAAGGATAAAAGTAGATGCAGACTCT
>JALSKP010000387.1 GCA_026988815.1 Myxococcales bacterium
TAGGAAGATCGGCTACCTTGCCGGGTTGATGATTCTGACTCCTCGAACCTTGGGGGAGCCGTCCACCAGCACCGTTGTTTAAAACCTCGCTGCGGCCTTTATCCGTGGGTACGGAGGCGCGACGAATGGAAGGGGATGGTGGTAATTTGAGATCGTAACAATTCTCAATTGTACCAGTGAAGTTGGAGGAACATTGGGGTGTCGACGGGTGAACATTGGCGAGCTTTCGAAAGCCGGTGGGGGAGGAGGTGGGTTTTGAGGAGGCGGAGTTGAACCACCACACCCTAAAAAAAGAAACAAGAAAAAAAAGTAATATGATTTTTAAACAATCGGACCGCCAACGAAAAAAGTAATTTGATGGGACAAGGTACACCAAAATCCTAAGTGCACCAGGGGCCGGTTCAGCTAAGAATGATACCGATGTTCTCGCAATTTCCTGTACTTGATTGGTAAGGTAGTTTACCATGAAGGCAATACTACTTAGTGGCATTGGAAACGAGAAAATTAGATAATTTTAGCTCTCCGAAAATAATCAAACTACACTTCAATCAACCCATTTCTTGATTGATCCAAGTTAATAGCATCTCCACATTTTTAACTGAGAGGTCATTGATTGCGTTTTTATTGACGAACTTGCGATTCTTTCTTAGCAATCGCGCAAACGTTTTTGTGTCTTCCTTTTCGAATCCCAAAAGTCTCGAAAAATCATCTATTACTGCACCAGAACCGAGTTGTAACGCGGCCCTGAAATCACTTTTATTCTGTTTGAGAAAAGAGACAACACGTTGAGCAGGTGCTTGGCGGGTTAGATTAGTGGTTGTAATACCGCCTCCAATTGCGCCCCCTGTCGTCGATAGACCTCCGGTGGTTGTTGATATTAGCACGAGCCCTCCCTCGTTGCCGTCAGCGAATGCGGGACTCGAGATTAGCAAGGTTATAAGAAAGAAAGAAAAAAATTGCGTCTTAAAGGACATGAATTTACTCCAGGTATTTATTTGATCTTTAGGTATCTAGTACCTACTGAACCACTTTAGTACATCGTTTTCACCATAAACACAATCAAAGAAAACTGATATGATACCCCCCTTTTTTGAAGTCTTTTGCTTGTCTAAAGAAAAGGTGAGGCAATCTCACCCAAAGGTCAAAATCTGACCGATGTTACTATAAATCACATCGACGCGCGAGGCTGAAGGTATTGTTAGAAACTTCAACGTCGCCCGAGCCACAAGTCGGTTGGCCGGGATACGGACTCGATAAGAGGCCGTCGTCGGGAGGCCTCGTAGAAGGATCGTATTTTGAGGATTTGTGAAAAGCGTGCAGAATTGCGGAAAATAACGAACCATAAAAAAGATAAAATCAATCCCACCGATAATCCTCACGGAACTGGAGAAGTATTTAGAAAGGCCATATTTTAAACGCTTCTCTGCCAGAATGTAAATGGCTTCTTCGCCAGAAAAAGCGTGACCGGAAAATGTCTGTTCTAGATATTTTGCAAGGTACACGCAACATTTTTGAACCCAAGATAGCGTCGGATTGACACCTGCAACCTCAGTCGTGTGAGGTGTTTTTCGGACATAAGCTACGCTTCGCAATCCGCTTTTTGGAACCTCGCCTGATGTTCCAATAAGGGCAATTCTTGGCCTTGATTTCTTTTGACTTTTTTGGGCATTAAGGTTTAGGTTGCAACGATCAATTGTGGATGTCCTGACCTATGAAATTTCTAATCTTCTCAATCCTTTTTTTCTCACTATCGTGTGGCCCTGGACTTTACGATCTTCCTGATCCTAAGCCAAAGGAGCAGTGGAAAGAGGTTAACCTTATTCCCTCCGAAGAAGAGAAATCAGATGAACGATTGTACCAAGCGGCGAGAATGAAAATTCTTGAGATTTATGGTTATCTAAATGATCAGAATTTTGAGGATGCGAGCGCTAATTTTAGTGCCGAAACGCAGGATTTTTTGACATTTGGGACGGAGTATTCGGTGCCCGAGGTGCTTGGGAACAAGAAGTTGAAACTCTCCAATGGCACCCTTGTCACTTTTAAACCCGTGTCTATTCTTCTTGCTGAGGACGTCACGCGTCTCAGCGATTCCGTCGAAGGAATCCCTGAGAACGAAACGATCTCACGTAAGGAAATTTTCGCGAAACAATCGGACGGCCGTTACAAACGTATCGTCATGATAAGGCAAGGTAATAAATGGGTGCTGCATCGAACACGGATATCGGAAGCTATCAACGTAAAATAATAAAGACAAAAATGACGCGATTAGAGAAAGGCGACGGATTGATACATGCTCCCCAAATATTGGTTTCTGAGCCTTCGGTGTTCCAACTTATCGGGCAGAAAGAAGATCCACGTACGAAACCTTGGGGATTTTGGTTCGGCTCGGCTTTTCTGGCTTTGACGGCCTTTCATGTCTATCACGTGGGAACATCAGTTGCGTGGTCGGTACGTGAAATAGTAATAGGTATTACTATTTTGGGGATCGCCGTTCTCTTTTTAAGGTACGGGGTGACGACTCGATTCGTCGATAAGTTGGTCGCAACCTTAGACGCAAATCGTGGTGTTTTAAGCGTCGGAGAACGTTCTTTT
>JALSKP010000388.1 GCA_026988815.1 Myxococcales bacterium
GATTTGTCTGATAATTTCTAATGCGCGAACGTACTTTATTCGCCCTACTCTATCCAAAAGGTTTTGAAGGGTACGTCCATCCACATAATCCATAACCAAAACATATAAGTTCTCGTCGATTTTCATGGACTCATAAATCGCGACAACGTGGGGATTTCGAAGCTGGCTCATCGCCTCAACTTCGAGTTCAAAGCGATGGACAAGTTCCTTTTGAAATTTATCCCTTCCATAGCGCGAGGTATCGACAATCTTTGCTGCGAAATCTCTGTAAATTTTCGTCGCTTGGGCTCGGTAGACATAACCGGTAGCGCCATCTCCTAAAAATTGAACGAATTTATAACGTCCGTCCAATTCCATTCCCAAAAAAGAAAAAGGGCATCCTTTTACTTTTGGCCATCCGTCTCTGGGACGCTCAGCTCCACATCCAGCACAATTATCGCGGTCCTCAATGACGCAACTTGTGCAAACCGGACAATAGATATCTAAGGTCGGGTCGCGGACTAGCATTTCGAGATTATCTGGCATTTTACTTTTTGTTTACGAGTTTCTTTTTCGCACCGGCTTTCACATTCACGTAATAGGTTTTGCTCAAACCATACTCAGCATTAACCAGCTTTATACGATGTTTCTTGCCTGACGAAATTTTGAACTTTAACAAGGGTGTATAACGACCGGTATCTCTGCCATCAATGTAAACACGTGCCACAGGATTGGACTGGACGTACAAATACCCTACGCCGGGTTTCTCATCTTTATTTGTTTTTTCTTTGTCGCGCTTTTCTTTATCGCGCTTTTCCTTGTCGCGCTTTTCTTTCTCTTTGCGGGCTCTTTCCGTGGCCTCCCATTTATCTTTCAAACGCTGCGCTGCGATTTCGGCCCGTTTGCGTTCTTTTTCGTCTCGGACATTATCGCGTTTGCTATCTCGATCCGATTTTTTAGAAAGCGTCGCCTCGACGGAACTTTCTTTTTCAAACCCTGGCTCAATAACATCTTCCCAGCTTTCAAAATCGGAGCGTTTGACGACCACACGATACTTTTTGCTTGAATCGAGCATCTTGATCGTCTGTGGTGTGGTGCCTCGATGAAGAACCGATTTTCCGTTCTTCTCATAAACTAAAAATTTGGACCGACTCGGTTTTGAACGAATGACCATTGAGAAGTTCGCCGGTTTCAATCGAAGATCTAATCCAGCGGCATCAAGGGTTTTCAAATTCCGTTCTACTGGGAGGTATCCCTCCTTCGAAATTTTGACGAGGAAGGGTCCCTTACCTAAATTTTCAAAGGTAAAAGGTGTGGGATTGGGGAAGCTTTTTCCATTGATCTCAATCGTTGCACCTGGCGGATCCGTCTTTACCATCATCTTCGTAATAGCAGCGTTATCATTAGCTGGTGTTTGATCTAAAGCGTTTAGGTTTTGCTTGAGCGTATAGCCTCTTCCGCGTTCGACATTAATTTGTTTCACAAAGGTCTCAAATCCTTCGCGTTTTAGTTCTAAATGCGCTGGACCGGTGGGAAGGGAAAGCTCGTAGGGCGTTTCGCCATCATAGACCTTTCCGCCATTTACCCAAATTTCGACCGAGGTTGGCTCGGTGGTGATAAGAACTTTATTGGCTCTAAACATGGTCCAAAGAATAATTGCGGCTAGGCCAATAAGAACCACTGCAATGGCGGTGAATACACGCACGCGGGATTTCTTGGGACGATGTGTCATCGTCACATTGGCTGGAACGCGATGGGTTTTCGAATTGACGGCCGATACCTGTTCGGTTGCATGAATCGCACGTCGTGGAGGATCATCAGCGAAGGGCATGCCATCATCATTCCAGCGGTCAAACTCAACGGTTGGACGCGCGGAGGAACTCACAATATCGGCTTCCATAATCTCATCTTCTCGATCAAAGATCTGGGTTTCCATTTCTTCCTCGCCCCACGATAGACCTCGAGAAGGACGTTTTGGAGCTGGAGGTGTCACTTCTATACCAGATTCAATCGGCTTGAGATTTAAACTCCTGTAATAATCGAGTTTTTTGGCTTCAAATTCGATATCGGCGCTAAAGGCCTCTTTCATGTAGGTCGCAAGATCTTTGTTTGAGTAGTAGAAGCCTTGCGAACGCATGAATGTTTCGAGCGCTTCGGCAAACTCTGCACAGGATTGAAAACGCTCTTCAGGAGATTTGGCTAAGGCCTTTAAGCAAATTTTTTCAAGCTCTTGAGGAATATGAGGGTTGTATAGAGAAGGCGGACTCATCTCTACTTTTCGGATTTTTTCCAAGGTATCGAAATCGGACTCGCCAAGGAAGAGACGTTCCAGGGTGAGAAGTTCGTACATCAAGATACCGAGGCTGAAAATATCGCTTCGATTGTCCACGTGTAGCCCGCGAACCTGTTCGGGGCTCATGTAACTAAATTTTCCTTTGAGAATACCGACTTGGGTTTGGGAGGTTTTTCCTGAGGCTTTGGCGATACCAAAATCAATAATCTTAACTTCGCCCTCATATGAGATAAGCACGTTTTGCGGAGAAATGTCGCGGTGCACAATTTCTAGTGGATTCCCTTTAACGTCTTTTTTTTCATGGGCGTGAGAAAGTCCCT
>JALSKP010000389.1 GCA_026988815.1 Myxococcales bacterium
TCGCAATACCGCATCGGCGATAAGATTTAGCCAGTCCTTGCTTTCGTAGGGAAAGCTTTCGGCTGCAATCTTACACCCCTCTCGCAAGTTCACGCCCGGTGATCCCATGCGCCAGGGTGCAAACACTTTGCAAAGTCTTAGGCCTCCGATGAGAGCAGCTGTATCAGCAAACTCACTTACTAACAAAAGGCGTGTTAAAGAAAGCAAAGAATTCTTTTTAGACACCTCCGATTCCAAATCTGCGGACCCCAGAGTTGATACCAACTCGTAAAGAAACTTACTATCTTGGGGGAGTCCTTGCTCTACTATAACTCGCTCTGCTTTTTCACGTTGTTCTCTGTTTCCAAAACGCCACAAAGCAAGGGCAGCCAAAGCAGCCTTGGGGTGTAAAGTGTAGGCATGAGAAGGTGTGGATTCGGCGACGTAGATTAGAATCGTTTTATCATAACGACTCAACGAGGAAAAAACGCGACGGGATAGAAGATCCCACAAAGGCATCGTCGTTAGGGTACTTCGTCGTGTGTACCACTGGTACCCGATCCGGTGGGCAAGGTAGGAGATGAATAAATCTCGTTTCTGCGACGCTAAAAGATCGCCTTTAGACACAACTTGGGCGAGGAACTGATCGCGCTCTACGGGCTCAAAAAATTGCCATTGTTTTCGAATGAAATCCGGAAGATCTAGAAACAGAATCTTCGCGTCCTCGCCTTGTTTTTCAACATCACGTTGCATGTTTTCGCCGAAGGGAGGGTTAAAAGAAAATTGTAAAAATCAAAAAAGTTAACGCAATGACGACCATACCGAAGGCGGCTGCTATGGCAAAGACGACCTTGATATCCAATCCCTCTTTCGCTTTTTCGAGTTTCCTCATTCCACCCTGAGGCGGAATGGTAGGAATATTTTTTTCGGGAATGGTTCTGAATCCCCTTTGAAGATTTGAGCTATTTTGAGGATTGGGTTGTGGCGTGTTCAATCCCGAATTTGGGTGAGCGTTTTGATTAAACCCTGAACCGATGCGTGGGCCTAAGTCTGAAGAATTTTGCCCTGAACCCTCCCTGTAGTTTTGATTAAAGCCCGACGCTTGTGGCGAAAATCCAGACCCCTTCTGATTAAATCCTGACCCCTGTTTGTGTAAGATCTGTCCCGACCCTTCGTGGGCATTAAAACCCGACCCTTTCTTTTGTTGCGGCGAGTTTGGAAAGGACTGCGAGAGCTGGGGGTTCGGGGTCGGACGAGGAAGAGGATGGAGTCTTGATGTAGATTTTACTGGAGCGATACTATTTTCTGAATTGTAGGTCGGCGCGTTGGGAGAAGAAAAAAGTTGGGGATTCTCTTGACGGAAATTCGGCTCTTCAAAGGTTGCTTTGTCGGCATTGCGAAGAACTTGGTCGTAAATCTCTTGAGATATTTTAGGAGCGGTAAGGTCTTGACTTTCGGCCTGGTCAAAAACAATACGAGCCCGAGATTTTAGATTTACACGTGCTTTTAATGCGACGGTATCGGCAATCGATGCATCGAGTTTATTGTACTCAATCGTATCTTCCACCTCGCCAATCATCAGGTCGATATTGGACATCGAAATAAGTTGCGCGGCACTCAATTCTTGGGTGGGCTCGGGAGAATCGTTAGGATTGGGGATCGACTTTACTTTCCGTGTTTGCTCCTGCGTATCGGCACCAAGTGCCGCCGGAAAAGATGTCGATAAAAAGTCAATCTCACCGGTCATATCTTGGCCGACCTGATCTGCATCCATGGCGAACTGAAGCGCTTCAACGGAAATTCTATCGTTAATGGTCTCGTTATTGGCTAAGGCTAGGTTGGCTTGAAGCAAAGCGTGGGTAAATTCGCGAATGGTTTGAAAACGATCATCGGCTTTTTTCGCCATCGCGCGGAGAATGATTTTTTCCAAACCCTTGGACAAGTTGGGTTTAAGTTGGCTGGGCGGCAATGGCGCCGCTTCAACCTGTGCCATCATTAGAGCAAATTCGGTAGGCGCATTGAAGGGAACCTCACCGGTAATTAATTTATAGACCGTGACGCCTAAACTATAAATATCAGCTCTACCATCAATGTTTTTGGATCCAACAATTTGCTCAGGACTCATGTAATGCAGGGTCCCCACGGTGGTACCCGTTGCTGTAAGATTGGTGCCCTCTTTACCTTTTATTTTCGCGACACCAAAATCCATAATCTTCAAAGCGAAGGGAGGCTGTCTGGAAATTAGAATGTTACTCGGCTTAATATCCCTGTGGATAATGCCGCGTTTATGGGCAAATCCAACGGCGGAAAGAATGGGCAGAAGGAGATCCAAAACCTGTGCTTCTTCCAACGACCCGCGTCTGGCAAGATGTTCGTCGAGCGTCTCACCGTCAACCAATTCCATAACGATGGCCAGCATTGGCTTCTCAATAATTTCAATCACGCGGACAATATTAGGATGATCCAAAATTTGTTGAATCTTGCCTTCGCTGATAAATCTTTTTCGAACAATATCGTTTGCAACAAAGTAGGGATAAAGACGTTTTATCGCGACGTCTTTTTTTGCAACATCGTCCCAAGCCCTATAAATACGTGCCATTCCTCC
>JALSKP010000390.1 GCA_026988815.1 Myxococcales bacterium
CATCAGAGAGGTAAAAGTCGTCCTCGTTATGTTCTCGAGACGAACCGACATCTGTCATTCCAACACATTTAAGCTTCATAAAAACTCACATAAAAACTTACGCGCGCCGTTATCCTACATGGCCAGTCGCGGGACGCGCAAGAATTAATATTAAATAAAAGGAATTGATATGAGGAAAACAGCTTATTGAACAATGCATTGCCCCATTGAACCACCAAAGCCAGTGCATAATCCGGAACAACAATCTCCTGAGTATAAACACCCCTCCCCCGGATTCTTGCACATACCGGGCGTTTCGCCCGGCGTCGTCGGGTCATCCCCTGGAATAGGGTCGTCGTAAACACAGATAAATCGACCATTCACGCTCACCGCACCTGAGGCCACTGCTTCACATGCAGAGCCGGTCAGTTCCAAACACTGCTTTGAGCCGAAACATTTTAAGGGATCTTGATGAATCACAAATCCATTCGCATCCTGATAGGTCACATTCATGCCATTGACAGTCACCTGGCCGCGATCAATCAGTGCAAGGTCCAGAATTGCGCCATCTAGTTTAAAAATACAGCCGCGCGATTGGGTTATAATTTTCTTCATTTCTGATTTGAGATCGTCTGTGTTGTTTGCGCTAAAGAAAGGTGCGTTTCCAGCCGACCCGTCTTGCGCCATGCCTACACCAAGATTGGCGACTTCCTGCAAATGCTTGTCACTAATCGCCGTTCCCACGGATAATATGAAAGTGCTCACCTTCTCTACAGCAAACGCATCTTTGGTCGCATCAAGGGTAAGCTGCTTTGGAATATCGCCATTTCCACCATCGGGCTCATCACAGGAATCTGGAAGTCCATCGGTCGCAAGAAGGAGAATATGAGGCCCATCGTCAAAGCCCTCATACATTCTCATGACTCCACGAATGGACTCGCCTGTTGGCGTATCATCTTCTGGCTTGGCCTGTGAAAAAACCGTATCGATGGGACCAAAATTATTCAAAGAGGGTTTTACATCTGAAAGTTCCGGACAGGTTGGCCCACCGTTAAAAGAGGTGTAGAGGGAAAATCCAAATCGATAATCATCCTGAAACTGGACAACGAGTCCGTCCGCCGGATTCATCAACACGTCGTAGGTGGCCTCAAACCGGTTTTGACCCTGTCCGAAATCCTCATCCATCGATCCCGACTGATCGATCAATAAGACAACCGTCGCTACAGGTGTTGAAAAGGTCACATCTAGCTCGCTACATACGGTGTCTCCGCCAGTGGAAGAGCCGTTATTCGTGCCCCTCGTCACGCCCGTTGTTGAACCATTGCTCCCATTATTGTTGCTCTGTCCGTTGTTTTTGCTTGCGAAAGGATTGCCTGCAGGTTTGCAGGTTTCGTCACAATCCATACAAGGCGTAAGCTCGCTACAGGTCCTCCCCATCCCGTCGGTAAACGTATCGCCCTTTTTGGTCACCCCTTCTGGAAGAGGCTCGCCGTTTTGATCAACAGGGGTGAGGTCATCGCCGCAAGAGATTGAGAATATCAAAGTTAGACATAGTAGACATCGTAGACATCGTTTCATTTTTTGCTCCATATGTGAAAAGTAGAGAAGCAATATTTAGACCAGACCCGAAGCCCCACATTTTAACCGCTCTCATGGAAATGTGGCTCAGTCGCCTCATGATCGAGGCCAACGAACCGAGGTGATTTACCCACACATTTTAGCAAAAAAACGTATTGAATCTGTGTTGAGAAGGCCCTAGTGTAGCGCCCTAATCGGAGAAAAATATGAAAAGATGCTTAATAATATTGGTTTTGCTTTCGGCATGTTCAAGTGACGTTGATACTCAGAATAATGGACAAACGCTCGTTATAGAAGTCGACCAAGGTGGCACCGAAGATACAAGTGGCGATAGTTCAACAACGCCCGACGTGGGCGATGTCTCGGTCGAGGAAGACCTTGGCGGATCGACGGCGTGTGGCGAGAACCTAAAATATGAGGGCGTTAAAGCTATTTTAGCTGGCGGTAAAAATAATCCGACCGGCCGTGGAGAACAAGGTGCCATCTTTGACCCTTGTAACCAACGCGTCATCCTATTCGGCGGCAACGATCAACAGCCCGAGCAATGTGCATCTTTTGGCGCTAAAAACTATCTCGGAGACACGTGGGGATATTCGCTAGAATTTAAAAACTGGTATCGTATCGAGACCCAGACCGCGCCTTCGGCAAGAGGCCGTTTTGTCTACGCCTTTGACACCAAACGAAAGAATATGGTGATCTTCGGTGGGCGCTTCCGCGCTGGTGGCAGTGG
>JALSKP010000391.1 GCA_026988815.1 Myxococcales bacterium
AGCGTTGGAGAATTCCCTCAAGCTCAGCGAGATGCAACCTGCCCGCAATCCGATCCCGTCGGCGCTTTCTTCAGGATCCATAACCGTGCCGAACTTGCCGGAGGCATCGACGTTTATATCGAAAACGCACAAAGCCCTCAGATTTCAAACCTTCTCCTCTCCCAAAGCTCCGACGGGGATACCAACCTAACTGGTGATCAATATTCAGAAATCGATCCCAAACAATACACCATTAAAATTCTACCCAGCGGTGCGCCTCCCACAGATCCCCCCTTAGGCGAGCAAGTCGCAAGTTTAGTCAGCGGCGGTCTCAATGATTTTTTTGTGATCCCTGTCGATCAAACACCAGATAAAGTTGAAATTCTATCCTTTCCTGAATCTAAAAACGAAACCCCTGCGAGCGCTGGAATGGCCAAATTGAGAGTGCTCCATACCCTTATCGACGTTCCCAATTTGGATCTCATTCTTGTTCCCATGGACGATAATCTGTCCGACCCTACAAACCAAATTGAAGTGAGTCTAAACCAAGCTTTCAAATCACGTTCCGCTTTTCTGGAAGTCCCTATTGGCACTTACGACATCCTTGCCTTCCCAAATGCGGATCCAAGAACGACACGATTGAACGCTCTCGCCTCGGCCTCGGGTATTGAAATTACAAACAGTCTGCAGACCATCGTAATCCGGGGAAGCGCCAATCCCGACGATCTTCCTCAAGCAGGGATTGATCTTCTAGGTGCAGTCGTATTTCCTTCCACCCAAGGATCGGGTCCGCGCTTTTCTTGTGTTGTACTCAACAACGATATCTTCGGATTCTGCCAGCAAGAATGTTTCGATGATGGATCTGGCTTTGGCGGCGATGTTTGCCTAGGCGAGAGCATGGGATGTAACCCAACTTTTCTGCAACCCAATTCCAAGTGGAAAAATCTCTGTGGCCCGACGGGAAGTCTTGGCTTGGATGAGGCCTGTTCTACGTTGAGAACCTGGGGGGAATGTGAGCAAGGACTCCACTGCCTTGAGTTCGGAAATTCAGTCGACCCCTTCGATGCAGATCGACGCGGAAAATGCCAATCTCTTTGCATCGATGGCCAAGAAAATCACGCCACACTAAACTGTGGGCAAGACCAAGCCTGCCAACCCTTCGCTTACAATGACGACTATAAAATGGGAAAATGTAATTACGATTGTACGACAAATCCCCAATACTCCGACGCCTCTTGTCCAGTAGGTCTGAAGAGTTGCAAACCCATTTCCTCCCAAGTTCCCGATCTGAATGGAGGCACCACCCCGGGGGTAGAAGTCGAACAACCTTTCTGTTCTTCATCGGGTTCGGTGGCGGTAGGTGACAGTTGTGCTGGCGCAGACTGCCTTCCAGGTAGCGAGTGTATTTTCCCGCGCTCGGGCGGACAAACCACTTTTGTTGCATCCCTTGCGTCCCAATATTTTGGCGGACCGGGGTTAGCGCCTACTTGTACGCCCCAATGTGATCCCTTTGATAACGACTCATCGGCCGTTAAATGTGGGGCCGGTGAAACCTGCTTGTTTAACTTTCCATGGAGCGCCGAGGTAGGCCATTGCGCAGAAATCACTGAAGATGTGGCGCCACTCAGTCCTTGCCAAAACGCAGGCGAAGCGTGTGGTAAAGACTCCATCTGTATTCTCAATGGTGGCGCTAATGTGTGTTTTCAATTCTGTGAATACAGAGGTCCGCAAAACGGCGCGCTCCAATCGCAAGGATGTGCGGTCGGTTCGTTATGCAATCCTTTCATTGCAGATATTGGTATTTGCCAGCCTCAATAATCCCCTAAACTAGTAAACCAAACAACTATGCGATTCTTTTTCTTCATGCTGGTCGTGACACTGATCTGGTCATCGGTCGTGGTCTTTATCGGCAAGCGAATGATCACCCACTCTTTGACTCCGAAAGAGTTTGGGAAAAAAATATGGGGCATCTGGCTGGGGCTCAACCTCATTGTTCTCGTGCAAATGCTGTCACGCTTTTCTTTTGGACCTGACGCTCTACATTGGTTCTCGCTTATCTTTTTTGGTTTTGTAAGCATCCTATTTTTTCTTTTGCTGATTAGCGAAATTTTACAATTCGTATATAAAATCACTAAAAAGCTTTTTCTTAAGAGAGGGGCTTCACGAGAAACCGATGAAAGAAAACGACATCTTTTTCGCTCTCTTGTAAACAGCTCTATTCTCGTTTCTGCCTCCGGCAGTACCTTGCTTGGTGTCAGAACAGCGCGTCGCACACCTGAGGTCAGCCACGTAGAAATCCCCATCGAGAATCTACATCCTGATCTTGTCGGTTTTTCTATCGTTCAATTTTCTGATCTCCATGTTGGCCCGACCATTCGGCGCGGTTTTGTGGATCGAGCGGTGAAAATCATCAACGATCTGCGACCTGATCTGATTACCTTCACGGGCGATATCGCCGATGGGATGCCCAAGGATTTGTCCGCAGATGTAGAGCCCCTTCGAAAACTTAAGGCCCGACTCGGGAAATTTTATATTACCGGTAACCATGAGTACTACTGGGATGCGCCAGGGTGGATTGAAAAAGCCAAAGAACTCGGTT
>JALSKP010000392.1 GCA_026988815.1 Myxococcales bacterium
GGAAGATCCGCCTACTTATTGAATTCTCCGTCGTCGGTGGGCTCCTTTTCTATCTTGCATCCGAGCCTGTTTTTCTCGCGGGTGGCGGATTTTTGGATGTCTTCACATCCAATATTAATGTCTATTTGCCTTTCGTTAGTACGGATAAATTCGAATTTGGTATCCCTTTCTGGACCTATATTCCCTTTGCCCTCATCATTGTTGTTGGTACGGGAAACGCGGTCAATCTCACAGATGGGCTCGACGGCTTGGCTATAGGCCCTGTCATTTTTTCGGCTGCAACTTTACTTATCCTAGCCTACGGTTCGGCGACCGTTCTCTCCTATGACTACACAAATGCGTCGGGTGAGGTTTTGCGTCAGACCTTCGACGTCGCCCAATATCTAAAGATTCCCAAAGTGCCGGGCATTCAAGAGTTGGCGATTTTCTGCGCAGCTGTAATCGGCGCAGGCGTCGGTTTCCTTTGGTACAATACTTTTCCTGCTCAAATTTTCATGGGCGATGTGGGTAGCCTTTCTTTGGGTGGGGCCTTGGGAATGCTTGCCATCCTTACGCGTCATGAACTTTTATCTTCTCTCATCTTTGGCCTTTTTTTGGTCGAAGCGATTAGCGTGATTACCCAGACAACGAGTTATAAATTAACGGGTAAGCGTGTGTTCAGAATGGCGCCCATTCATCATCATTATGAGATGAAAGGTTGGCCAGAGCCAAAGATTATAGTAAGGTTTTGGATAATCTCATTCTTCTTATGTTTAGTCGCCTTGGCCTCATTGAAATTGAGATAGTTACACGGATGTAACTGGAAACAAGTTCCTTCTTTTTGAAGAAGGAAAATTGACCACGGAGGGTCGATGTCTACAGAAGCTCAAAAACAAACGCGATCTTTTTCGATTCCACGTCCAGAATCCCTAAAAAAATTGGGTCCAAATTGGGATCTTGGTTTGCTTATGACGGTGGTCGCATTATTGGGATTTGGAACCCTCATGCTCTATTCAGCGAGCGCTGTGATGGCAGCCCAAAAACTTGGGGATTCCATGTATTTGGTAAAGACCCAGTTGATCCGAAGTGGGCTCGGTTTAATCCTGATGTTTGTCGCGCTGAAGATCGATTATAGATGGTGGCGTAGACTGATTTATCCCATGATCGCGGTCTCGGTTATTCTGTTGATCTTGGTTTTAATTCCCGGGATTGGTGTTGTGCAAAATGGATCACGTCGATGGTTCTCGATGGCGGGACTTAGTTTTCAACCGGCCGAAATAGTAAAAATCGTTACTGTTATTTACCTCGCCTATTCAGTATCTAAGAAGGGCGAGGCAATGAAAAAGTTCTCGATTGGATTCGTCCCTCATTTGATGATGTCAGGTCTAATGGTTGCTCTTTTGATGCGTCAACCTGACTTTGGCTCCTCGGTTCTCATCCTCACTGTAACCCTTATTATGCTTTTTTGTTCTGGGGCAAAAATCATCTATATGGCATTAATGGTTCCCATTGCAGGCGCGGCGGGCTTTGTCGCTATAACCGGATCAGCTTATAGATTGAAGCGTGTGATGGCCTTTTTAGACCCGTGGAAATACCAAACAGACGAAGGCTATCAAATCGTTGAATCGTTGATAGCCATTGGATCTGGAAAAATTACCGGTGTTGGATTGGGTAACGGAAAAGGTAAATTCGGATACGTTCCCGAGTTATGGAACGATTTTATCGGCACCATTATCGCCGAAGAATTGGGCCTCATCGGTATCGTCGCTTTGGTGGGTCTTATCCTTATTTTGCTGTGGCGAGGATTCTCAATATCGTGGAACGCGACGGACAAATTTGGTGTGTTTTTGGCCTTTGGTTTAACGACTATTCTAGGCATTCAAGCAGCTGCGAATTTGTGTGTTGTTACTGGGCTTTTACCCAACAAAGGTATTACGCTTCCCTTTGTTAGTTTTGGCGGAAGCTCGGTCATCATGTCCCTTTTTGCGATCGGAATTCTGCTCAATATTTCTCGTAATCAACCCGACCATTGGGAAGAAAATCGAGACAAAAGATCCGACGAGAAAGAGAAAAGAAAGTGGGAGAAAAAGCGAGCAGGAATCGTAAAACGGCGCAGAGACTTAACGAGTCGAAAATGGTCCTGAGCTCGGATAAACCTCTTAGCCGCAACGATAGAAAGGATGTAAAATGAAGAAAAAACATGTTGTTATTGCTGGGGGTGGAACGGGCGGTCACCTCTTTCCAGGCGTCGCATTGGTCGAAGAAATGCAACGTTTAAGAAACGATCTTCGTTTTTCTTTCGTCGGATCGCCACGAGGTATTGAGACACGCGCGATTCCTAAACTTGGCTACGACCTACATACCATTGATGTCAAACCTCTAAAAAGCGGCGGGATAGGAGGAGTGTTTAAAGGCCTTTCGGCCTTACCCAAATCGGGCTCCCAAACCTGGAAATTATATAACGATCTATCCCCAGATTTAGTGGTTGCCGTCGGTGGTTATGCCGCGGGTCCCTTTACGCTCATGTCTGCAATTCGCGGTTGTAACACAGCCCTAATGGAACAGAATGCGGTCCCTGGACTTACGAATAAAATC
>JALSKP010000393.1 GCA_026988815.1 Myxococcales bacterium
GTGAACCCTACGTCGCCTACACTGAGCTTGCCGCCAAAGACGGCGTGTCTTCCTTCTTTCCGCCGATTGAGTATTCCTACCGGAAACAAAACATATTGGAAATTACCCTCGATCCAAGCTTAAAACATTTTTTGGGTACCGATAACGAAGGACGCGACGTGATGACACGTCTTCTCTACGGAACACGAATTTCCTTAACGATTGGGGTGGTTGCCGTTTCGATCTACGTAAGTATCGGAATCGTTCTCGGATCCATCGCTGGGTATTATGGCGGATGGGTCGACAGTTCAATCCTCAGAATGATTGAAGTCATGATCTGCTTTCCCACCTTTTTCCTTATTTTAACGCTCCGTGGATTCATTGATGAGCCAAGTATCTTCCACATCATGGTGATCATTGGATTAACAGGATGGACGAGTGTGGCACGTTTGGTCAGAGGCGAGTTCTTGCGATTGCGAGAGGGTGATTTCGTCCAAGCCGCGATCGCTCAAGGACTCGATGAAAAGCGGATTATTTTCCGCCATGTTCTCCCCAACGCAATGGGTCCTGTTTTCGTCTCTGCGGCCTTTGGCGTCGCGGGTGCAATCCTCATTGAAGCTTCCCTATCCTTCCTTGGATTAGGCCCACCAACCGTACCAAGTTGGGGGCAAATTCTGACTACTGGAAGAATTACCGGTCAGAATGCTCTTATCCTCGCACCAGGCTTTGCCATCTTTTTGACGGTGAGTTTACTCAATCTCGTAGGAGAAGGGGCACGTGATGCTCTGGATCCAAAACTTAGAAAATAAGGCGGACTTAATATGTCGCAACTTGAAATAAAGAATTTAAAAACCTATTTTTATACCGATGCAGGCGTCGCGCCCGCAGTAGACGGTGTAAGCTATTCGATCGAGGCGGGCGAAACCCTTGGCGTTGTCGGCGAATCGGGATCTGGAAAATCGGTCACCGCTCTGTCCATTCTTGGACTCATTCCAATGCCACCCGGCAAGATCGTTGATGGAGAGATTCTTTTCGAAGGAAAAGATCTTCTGAAGATGAATGATAAGGAGCTTCGGGGAATTCGAGGAAACGATATTTCGATGATTTTCCAGGAGCCAATGACAAGTCTAAACCCTGTCTTCACTGTCGGAAATCAGATCGTCGAGGCCATCATGCTTCATCAAGATCTCAACTACCCTCAGGCGCGTAACTTGGCGATCGAGATGCTCGACAAAGTGGGTATTCCTGCTCCCAAAACCCGAATCGATGAGTTTCCTCATCAGATGTCGGGCGGCATGAAACAACGTGTTATGATTGCCATGGCGCTTGCCTGTAAACCCAAACTTCTTATTGCCGATGAACCCACAACAGCGCTTGATGTGACAATTCAAGCGCAAATCCTTGAATTGCTCAACTCTTTACAAGAAGAGTTGGGAATGAGCGTTCTCTTGATCACCCACGATCTTGCCGTTGTCGCCGAGACCTGTGATCACGTTGCAGTGATGTACGCAGGACGAATTGTGGAATACGGGGACGTCTTTTCGCTTTTCGAAAATCCGGCTCATCCTTATACGATTGGTTTATTTTCAAGTATTCCGTCCGCAGATATAAAAAACGAAAATCGCGAAGATCGACTCTTCGTGATTCCTGGAATGGTTCCCCGACCCCAGGATTTTCCATCAGGGTGTAGGTTTCGACCTCGCTGCCCTTATGCGACCGAAAAGTGCAAGGAACTTCCCCCGACAACAGTGCTGTCTGATAGCCACACCGTCGCCTGTTGGCACACCGAAGAAGTCTCGAAAAACAAATCTTTTTTCAAAAGTAAATCCGCCTAGGTATGACAATGTCAGCAATTAAACAAGATAAAACACCTCTACTTAAAGTACGGAATCTGAAGAAGTACTTTCCCATAAAAAAGGGTGTCCTAAGCCGTGTCGTCGGGCATGTCAAAGCAGTAGATGATATCAGCTTTGACGTGTTCGAAAATGAAACACTTGGATTAGTGGGAGAATCAGGGTGCGGTAAAACCACAGCCGGTAGAACGCTTCTTCGGCTGTTGGAACCCACCGAAGGCACTGTAGAATTTCAAGGCAAAGAAATCTTCTCTTTAGAAAAAGAGGAGATGCGAGCAATGCGTCGAGAAATGCAGATTATTTTCCAAGATCCCTTTTCTTCTCTGAATCCACGTATGACCGTAGAATCTATTATTGGGGAAGCCATTGCATTTCACGGGATCGCGACCGGCGATGCCCGAAGAAAAAGAGTCGAAGATCTCTTGGAACGTGTAGGCCTCCAGCCCAGCTATATCACACGATATCCGCACGAATTCTCAGGTGGTCAGAGACAACGTATCGGCATTGCTCGAGCGCTAGCACTTAACCCTTCTTTCATCGTTTGCGATGAAGCCGTCAGCGCGCTTGATGTATCCGTCCAAGCTCAAGTGATAAACCTTCTCCAAGATTTGCAGGATGAGTTCAACCTGAGCTACCTCTTCATCGCCCACGATCTTTCCGTTGTTCGCCATATTTCAGACCGTATTGCGGTCATGTATCTGGGACAAATCATGGAAATGACAGATTCTGACACCCTCTTTG
>JALSKP010000394.1 GCA_026988815.1 Myxococcales bacterium
TCTATCCGTTTTACCAGAAGAGTTATACAAGGGTCCTGATCCAATACCAATCCGACCTAAGAAGGCGAAAATTTTGTTAATCAACTGAGGGATCGCTGTGAAAAATTTTCCATTTGGGGGAGGGAAACTTGTTGACGCTGTCGCACCATTTTTAATCCCTCGGACCGCGCCTTCTGTCCACGCCCACCATGGTGTTACGCCCATCGTGTACAATTGATAATTATCGATCGCGAGCATATCCTGAAAATGATGATCGTTGAGGTTACCCTTGGGTTTCATAAACCACATCCACGCTGGATAGCCAAACGCCTCCAACCAATTGGCGCCTTTCATATCGTCAAAATCGTTCAGCGCTTCTTTGAATACTTGGGGTAGGTTTCGAAAGAACTTTCTACAGGAGGACCATTTGGGCCATTTCTTAAAACACTGTGATGCGTGGTAATACCACCATGAAATGTATGCAGCCCACATTGCAGGGTAAAGCGTGACGATAGAAAATATGGAACGTTTGGCCACATTTCCGTATACAATCATATTCATCGATCTCGCCTTTACAGCGGCTTGACTATACGCGGCGGCGTCGGCTGCAGCTTGAAGCTGATACTTTTCTCGAGTCGCGGGACCGGCATCAAAAATAACCCACGCCATCATCATCGTAATGAGAATTCCAGCTAGGCACATGATGGCAATCGCCCCAGTTTGATTTTTCCGAATAGCCTTAACCCGTCGGTTGGGTTGCATCTTTGGTTTCATGGAAAACTCCTATTTGCTGGAAATTGTGTGGCAAGTTTAAACTCTCTATCCATTGTAGAATAAAAGCCTGGCCGTCCGCTAACTGCCGCTGGTCCGCCGAATATTCGCCCAACGAGCGGCATCGACTGATACATAGCGTAGGTGACGCGTGCGCCGACCTCGTTACCATTGTTAATTGTTGATACATTCACACATGCATACGCGAAACTAAATTGGCGTACCGACCGGAGTCGGAATGAACTCGACCCCAAACTTCGCCATACAAAAGTCTCCGTCTCTACGAGGCCGCCTAAATCTTCCAATTGAAGCGCATAAACGAGCGGCTTTGCATAAAGCCCCATATCTGGTGCAAGAAAGGGAAGCTGACTTGCCAAGATCATCGCGCGCGCATCTTTGAATTCTCGACTACCTGCGAATAAATCTTGTAAATAATCTCCAGGCGCGGATGGCGTGACGGCAAGTGCCGCTTGTATTTTGGCCATTTCACGAACCAAGCCCATCGATACTCCAGCGCGATTTCCTGCGGCTTCTGGCTGCCATACCCAAACCGTTCGTGCAGCTTGAAAGGTTCCATAATCCAATAAAATTGCACCAATATAATTGAGCGAGAGTTGAATCATTCCAAAAACGAGCGTGAGTAACACAGGGAGCGCGATAAGGGTTTCGGCGATGATTGATCCTGTCGCTTTCTTTAACACCCCACGCTTCAATTTACGTGAACGAAAGAGTTGGAAGGTTGCGAAGAGCAACGCCCAAGATAAAGCACTCAGAAGAAAGAATATACCTAAATCCCTCATTGCAAAGTTGGTAAATGCGCTGTCTTCCAACGCCAATGAAAATACACTATGTCCTGCAAGTTTTCCTGCGAAAACCATCCAGAAACATAAACTGGTCATAAAGAAACCGGTAAGGTGTAAAATTATATGACCAAATATCTTCATATCATCTTCTTCGTTTTTCTGTGTTTAACTCAATCAATTAAGAGCAAATACTGTGCCGTTCTGTAGTGAGGAAAGAATCAGACAAAGCCGTGCCAAAATGGCTCAATTTCGCTATTCTGCTTTGGGAATTGCCTTCTTACCTAGCTTCATTTCTTTCATCATCTTTTTCAGGCCTTTTTCACCTACCTGTTTCTTAAACTCTGCAAACTCTTTTTCTAGTTCTTCGATTTCTTCTTCGGTGAGATTTTCATCTTTAAGAATGTCTTTCATATTCATATCGGCGGCGTTAACACCTCCCTTCTGACTAATCCATGCCGCCATATCCCCGTCCTTAATGCCACCGAAGATCTGATTAAAACCGTCCGCGTCAGATTCTGCGCGCTCTTCTTCGGTTTGTCTTTCTCTATCGGGGTTTAAAATCCCCATCGTGAGTTCGGCGAATTGGGCGGGCATTGCAGCACGTGTTGAGGGATCCAACTTTCTTGATCCTTCAGCGATTTCTAAAAACGGAGACTTTGAAATACCTTTGGATCCCCCCCCCTGACCGAAGGGATTATAGCCGCCGTCCCATCCCGCAATGCTATCGGCCAATTTTTGCTTTTCAAAACGTCGAATCGCGCGATGAACAAGTCGTTTTCCTTCCTGAACACCTAAACCAACAGTGAAAAATCGCGTCACTTTACAGACGTTAGTCATCGTCATATTTGACGCCACACGCTCGCACACATTCGGCCAACCGGACTCAATAAGCAACGTTGGACAGTTTGGACTAAGTCCCACCGATGCGAGCACTTCGCCATCATGCTGCTCGCATCCTGCCTCAAAAAGCCACATTCCGAACGCATCAGCGGTCAGACGCTCGGAAAGTTTCGCGC
>JALSKP010000395.1 GCA_026988815.1 Myxococcales bacterium
CGGACGACTTTATTCTGGAAAACACAAATTTAGAACTCGTTTCCTACAGTGGTGGCGGTTATTCTGTCCAATTTAAGGGGGGGATGACAGGTCAGATCCAGCGCGGAAATGAGAGTTGGTCGCTCGCCGAGGCGATCGAACGAGGTATCGCCAGTGGTGGCGGAAGTACCTATTCCTTACCTCTGGATTCTCGTACCAGCGTACGCGTTGATATCGATGATACGACCTTCCTTGTCCACTTTACCGACCTGCCGATTTTTGCAGCCGGAGGTGCGTCAGTGGATTGGACAGCAGCACCTTATATTGGGCTGAGTGCATTTATTCACGGCCTCTTCTTGATGATTGTTTTCTTCAATCCAGAAGGCGCCAATAGTCTTGACCTTGATGCGTTTAGTGCCGACGATCGCTTTGTTCAATTGATGATTGAGCCCGAGGAAGAAGAGGAAGAAGAGCCAGATATGATGGATGGTGCGGGCGAAGAAGCGGCAGCCAAACACGCAGGTGAAGAAGGCAAAGCCGGTAAAGAAGACGCGCCAGACGCGAATAAAAAACTTGCGATCAAAGGTGATTCAGAAGATCTCACGCTTAAAAAAGCACGAGATACTCAAATTGCAATGGATTCAGGCATTGCGAGCGAATTGATGGTCTCAAGTCCCTTTGGTACCGGAGATACTTCAATCGGAAGCGATGTTATTCACGCCTTAGGAAATCTTGAAGGCGAAGGATACGGAGAGTCGCGTGGACTTGGTGGGCTCGGTGTATCGGGTGCAGGTCGTGGCGGCGGAGGGATTTCGGAGCGCGGGATTGGACTTTCAGATACAGGAACAGCGGGTCGCGGTGGACGTGGACGCGGAGGCAAAGGCTACGGTAAAAGTGCGGGAGACCTCGGCGAGCGTCGTGCCAGAGTTCCTAAAGTGATTCCGGGTAGACCGATTGTTCAAGGATCTTTGGATCGTGCGATTATCCGTCGCGTGGTTCGACAGCATCGTCGCGAGATCAAGTATTGCTACGAGAAAGAGCTACAGAAGAACAAGAATCTGGGTGGTACCGTGAAGATTAAATTCACGATTTCGGCAAGCGGTTCGGTGATTAGTTCACGTGTTGCATCAAGTAGTCTTAACAACAAAAAAGTAGAGCGCTGTATGGCTGGCAAAGTCCGTCGATGGGTTTTTCCAGAGCCTAAAGGTGGCGGAATTGTGATTGTTAAATATCCCTTCAACTTGAAATCATAACCCTTCTTTTCCCGGTTGATTTATCAAGACGCATAACGCGTCTTTTTTTGCTTTAACGAGAAAAGAAAAAGGGAATAGGCGATCCTTAGGAGAGCGAAAGTGAAGTGTAGGCGTGCGCAAAAGAGACGAATAAAATGCGAGAAAATCGACTTTGTAGAGGGAGGAGGGGGTTTTAGTTAATCAAAAACCTTTCATTATCTTCAATTAAAAGAAAAGTAGGAAAACAACCAAATAAGGCGAGAAGGAGCATTGCGATCTACGAACGAAAATGGGTATGATGCGCCACACATAATATCTTAGAATTGGCATAATGATGAACCGAATACTTGTAACGATGATTGTTTTGGCCACCTTTGGTTGCGAAGGAATGAATCGCGCAGAGTCCGTTAGAAAGATGAACGAGGGCTTGGATGCGTATAAACGGGGCCTAAATGTTGATGCAATTGATATGCTCAAAGAGGCCAGTCGAGTGGATCCAACCTATGCGGATCCTTCTTATTTTTTGGCACAAATTTATCACGTTAAATTGAAAGAGTTGGACAATGCGGAACGGTTTTATCGTGAAGCACAAGATCGCGACAAAGATAATCCGCAGATTGCCTATCGACTTGGTAGTGTGATGGCGGAGCGAGGAAAGTGGTCCGAAGCGGAGTCCATGCAGAACGAGGCAACTCGACTGGACGATAAATTCGCGAAAGCATGGTTTCGAAAGGGTTTAGCCCAGGAACATCAAGAGAAATATGTTGACGCGGTGGCATCTTATTCAAAATCGATTCATGCCAATGCCCGAATGAAGATGGAAAAGTCGGATCCAGGTGGAGCGGCCTACCATGCTCTCGGGAAGCTTTATGTTCGATATAAACAATTTGATAAAGCCCTTGCGGTGTACGAAAACGGTTTGTTGAATAACGACCAAGCGACGAGTCCCAATCGTCCCGTTCAACTTTTTTCGGGGAAAGGCGTCGCTCTGATGGAACTTGGGAAATATCAAGACGCTGGAGCCAGTTTCGAAAAGGCGTTGTCCATCGATGGCGGCCACACGACGTCGATTTTCAATCTGGCGGTAGCGAATATGGCCATGAAGAAGACCGATGCAGCGATCAAAGGTTTTGAACGTTTTAAATCTCGCGCAGATAGATCAGAAGATGAAGCGCGAATTGTTGCGGCACAAGGATTTATTCAGCAGATACGTACGGCTGAAGAGAAAGCGAAAGAAAAAACGAAATAAAATAGAAATTAGATATGTCGAACAATCGACCATCCCAAAGAAAAGAAAAGAATGGCTCTTGAAACCGAAGTAGTAAAATTTCTCAACCAACTTGAATCCAACCCGCTA
>JALSKP010000396.1 GCA_026988815.1 Myxococcales bacterium
TGTAACGTGTTGATCTGTAATGTGTTTTCAAATCAGAAAGGTGGCTTACCCAATTGACACCTACTAATTCTAATTGCCACCTTGGAAAAGACTAGCCCACCTGCTAGCTTGAAAATCCCCCGAAAAGCAGGTTCGTCATCAAACAACAAAACAAATGGAGAATACGTGTTTTTTCTGCGACTTGGTTATCCTATTTCGGATTCTATTTTGCGAGAAAACCTTTCTACGCAGTCAAAGCAGATTTAGAGACCACCCTGGGATGGGACGCGGAAAAACTAGCCATCATTGGGAGCATTTATTTGATCGCCTATACGGTGGGACAGTTTATCTCAGGCGCAAGCGGTGATCGATTTGGCTCGAAGTTGATGCTACTCATTGGAATGATGGGCTCTATTATTGCTAATGCAATGATGGGATTCTCCAATACCTTTCTCTCCTTCTGTATTTTGATGGGATTAAACGGACTTTTTCAGTCAACCGGATGGTCAAACAATATCGGTATTATGGGGCGTTGGTTAAAACCTGATGAGCGCGGGAAAGTAATGGGATTCTGGGCGACGAATTTCCAGATAGGAGGCGCAACGGCGCTGCCCCTGGCTGCCTATCTGGGTCATAAATTTGGAATCCAATGGGCCTTTTTTGGAGGCTCCACCGTTCTCCTCTTCGTTTGGACCTATTTCCTCTTCAATGCCAAAGACTGCCCTACCGATGTTGGCTTGGAAGAATTTTCGGCGGATCATGATCTAAGCGAAGAGGAAAAAAAAGACGTAGACAAAAAAGCAGACTGGGACAAAAAATCGGTCGAAAACGTGCTCACCATCGGTGCATTCTATTTCTTTTTGAAATTCATTCGTTACGCTTTGTGGTCCTGGGCCCCTTATATGTTGTCCAAATACTACCATATGCAAAGCGATGAAGCTGGCTATATCTCGACCATCTTTGATATTTCGGGCGCGCTCGGGGTTCTCACCTGTGGATGGCTTGGGGATAAATACGGCAAACGTAATCTCGTCAGCCTTATCTACCTTCTCATGATGATTGTTTCCTGTTTCTCTCTTTTCTTCTTCGGCGCATCAAGCATTTCTTTTTTCGCATTATGTATGGGAATGATTGGATTCACCCTTTATGGACCTGATGCAATCATGACCAGTGCCGGAGCAATTGATGCGGGATCTGCGCGTCGCGCAGCCCTCTCGGCCGGCATTATCAACGGTATCGGTTCGTGTGGTGCAATCGCCCAAGAACTCATCTTAGGTCGAGCTCTAAAGCAAGATGGTGGCGTGAGCACCGTTTTTGCGATCCTGCTTGTATCTAGTGTTTGTTCAGCCCTCTTTCTCGGCATTCTTGTATTGAGAAACCGCAGCAAGCCCCTTGCCACCACATAAGTACACTCCACAAGGTATTTCCTCCCGTCTGTACCCTCATGACAATTCTGCGTTAAATAAAAATCAAATTTAGTTGACAGATAACGGGCATCTGTACTATTCGCTTTTGTCTTTATAACTCAGAATCACGCAAGACGTGAAATAATGGAGAACCGAAATGAAAAATTTACTCACCGTACTCATTCTTATGTTAGCTGTAGGATGTGGAACCGCCACCAAAATGGGCGACAAATTGGGCGCAGAATCTCAGAAAATGGGAGACGAAGCTGTTGAAGAAGGTAAGAAAGAAGCCGCTGAAGCCGTTAAGGTTGATATCGTTGCTACCGCTCTTACTAACGGAAACTTCACCACCCTTGTTGCTGCCCTTGAAGCTGCTGAATTGACCGACACCCTTCGCGGAACTGGTCCATTCACTGTTTTTGCGCCTACCGACGCAGCATTCGCCGACCTCCCAGAAGGCGTTATCGACAATCTTATGAAGCCTGAAGCTAAAGAAGAGCTCAAGAAGCTTCTTCTTACGCACGTTCTTACTGGAAAAGTAATGGCTGGAGACGCCTCTACAATGAACGCTCTCACTTTGGGCGGCGCTACTGAGCCTGTCACTAAAGGCGAAGACGGATCTGTTACCTTCGGTGGATCCAAAGTTTCAACTGCTGACATCGATTGCACCAACGGTGTTATTCACGTCATCGACAAAGTTGTTATGCCTGGACAAGCTCCTGCTGTTGCAGAGCCTGCTGAGTAAACTCAGTCGATAACCTTGGCAAACCTTCGAGTTTGCCTATCCATAAACCGCTTTTTAAAGCGGTTTTTTCTTGTCTAAAATTTTCAAATACAGGCAAATCCCCGGTTTCGCCGGAGATACGCGTCTCCCGGTCGATTTGAGTCCTGCCATTTCCAATCCAAAATCATTTCGAAGCTGTGGCTTTGGCCCTAGTGTGATCAAAACGGTGGGATTCTAGTATGACCATTCATTGTGTCCTTGTGGTATTCGAGGGGATTTTTGTTCGGAAGAGAAACTCCCTCTCCCTCTGGGAGAGGGCTGGGGTGAGGGCGATCAAACAAGCAAGTGGTTCAATAAGTTCAACAACTTAACTAGCTCAAGGCCGAAGCCAATAAACCCACAAGCTAAAACGAAGTCCCCCACCCTAACCTTCCCCCAGAGGGAGAGGGG
>JALSKP010000397.1 GCA_026988815.1 Myxococcales bacterium
ATTACTTTTTTTAAACGCTCTTGGAGAAACTCGACTTCGTTAAACTCGTCCTCATTTTGGGCAATGAGATCATCCCACATCGCTCTCTCAAATTCTTGGAAAAGGCGAGAAAGTAAGGTTTCAAGCTCTTCGGTACTCACAACTTCTTTCGCAAAAGCGCGGGTTAGCGCATCGTGGGTGTAGGTTGTGGTCTCAAACTTCGGGCCGCCGACGGTCTCCGATAGCCCCGAGGCGATATTTCGCAATCCAACGAGAACATCGCCAACACCGGTTTTGGGTGCAACAGATCGCGACATCACTCTTCTGAAGGACTTTAGGTTTCTATCCGTAAAATTGGGGACGCGGCTAATTGCTTCGTCAAAAAACAAATTAATCTGAGCTTCAAAGCGCGATTCCCATTCCGTGGGCTCCTCGCCTTCGCTCATATCTATCGAAAATTCAGTCATATTTATTTCTCGTGCTCATTTCGTACGAAGGAGGTGTAAAAGCGATCCAGTCTCGAAAAAGCTTCTTCTAGAATATCTTCGGGAGCCGTGTATGCAATACGTAGATACCCATCGCCATTTGGTCCGAACCCACTTCCAGGAATCGTGACAACGTCGGCTTCTAAAAGAAGCGCTTTTGCGAATTTCAAATCGTCGATCCGATCCTCATCCTCGTTTCCTAAGGCTAACATAAAGTAAAATGCGCTATCGGCAACCACGCGTTGATGAATATTATGATTTCTATAAAAAGCGCTCACCAAATCGCGCGTAAATGCATAGCGCTTTGCCATGGTTTCAATAATATTGGAATCCTGGCTGGCTAAGGCTGCGATCGCCGCACTTTGGGAAATCGAGCTCGCCGAGGTAACGAGGTGCTGATGTAAGGGTGTCACGGATTGAATAAAAGCAGCGTCGGCACAAATCCAACCCAATCGAAAGCCCATCATCGCATAGGTTTTTGATAATCCATCAACCACAAGATGGCCACGATCGATATAATTTTTAAAGGAAAAAAACGCCTGTTTTTTGTAAATGAACCTACTATAAATTTCGTCAGCGATAACCCGAATTTGACGTTCAAAACACAGCTCTTCAAGGGTCTTCAAATCCTCGGATCTTAAGGTCACCCCTGTCGGATTACCCGGCGAGTTCACGATGATAGCACGGGTGTTTTCGCTAAACTTGGATACTATTTCGTCCAGATCTAGCTGCCATTCCTTATCGAGTTTATAGGGTATGGGCGTTGCGCCGGTGGCGCGTACAAGGTTTGGATACGCGGGGAAACCCGGGTCGGGTACGAGGAGTTCATCGCCCTCTTCCACCGTTGCAAAAATCACCACAGCCAGCGCTTCTTGCACGCCCGAGCTCACTAAAATCTCAACGAATTGACACTCCATCTTCGCCGCAATCGATGCTCGACATTCTTGAGTGCCCGCATTGGGAACGTAGGGGGAGCTTCCTATTTTGGAAAAATCAACGAGTGCTTTTTGAACAGATTCTGGAAACCCAAGATCGGGTTGGCCTATACCTAGATGTAAACTTGAGGGCTTAGCTAAAGATGTAATTTCACGGATCTGGGTAGGAAGAATGCTCCGCGCGCATGTGGTGAGAGGTCGCATATCTACCGTAGGAGATCTTCTAATGCTGTTCTCTGATCGGTGCTTTCATCTCGATATTTAATAATAATCAAGGCAGCCATTTGCAAACCCGCCGCTTTTGCGAATTCGCCTTTAGCGGGGCGAGAGCCGGGGATGACGACGGCACGCTCAGGAATAACCAGCGGCGATTCCGGCGTTGATCGATAGACGGTCTCTTTTACTAAATCGTACACGGGCGTACTTGCGGTGATGACGCAGCCCGCAGCGATAACAGCTTCCTTGGAAACCCTCACGCCCTCATAGACGCCAGAATTCCCGCCAATAAGTGCATTATCTTCGATGATGACAGGTTGCAAACCAATAGGTTCAAGAACGCCGCCGATTTGCACTCCAGCTGAGATATGAACCTTTTCGCCAATCTGGGCGCAGCTTCCAACTAAAGCGTGGGAATCAACGACTGTGCCTTGTCCAACATAGGCGCCAGCGTTCACAAAAGCGGGGGGCATCATGACAACATTATTGCCAATATAGGCGCCACGACGCACCGAGTTCCCGCCTGGAACGACACGAATATTACGCTCGATCATCGGTAATTGTTGTGCAGGATAAGTATCTTTATCGGAAAAACAAAGACTGCCACCTTCATAGGTAACAAGTTCCCCAATTCTAAAACCAAGGAGAATACCTTTTTTAACAGCCGCGTTCACGACCCATTTGCCCTCTTTTTTTTCCGCAGCTCTGACTTCCCCTTTTTCAAGGGCTGTTAAAAAGCGTTCAAAGGTTTGGCGGGCGGCGGCATCTAAATCAGATTTTTCGCGCTCAAAAAGAGATTTAATCTCAAGGAGAAGTTCAGTGTGCATCAGTGTCCTCAGCGTTTTCGGCAAGTAAGGCAGCGTGTCGAGGCTTTCCGCCAACCCAGGCCTCGGCTTCAACGAAAACACGTTTTACTTTTGGAAAAGCTT
>JALSKP010000398.1 GCA_026988815.1 Myxococcales bacterium
CATCTTTCTGATCTTCATTGGCAATCGTTGGGCAGTTATCGCTATCGTTTGGAAGCCCATCATTATCAATGTCCTCGTCACATGCGTCACCAATTTGGTCGCCATCTACATCACTTTGATCGTTGGATAGACCTGGGCAATTATCGCAGACATCGCCCGCGGGATCGTTGTCGGAATCGAGTTGAGAGACATTCTTAATATCGGGGCAATTATCGCAGACATCGCCGATGCCGTCGCCGTCTCGGTCGGATTGGTTGGGGTTAGAACGCGTTGCACAATTATCATCCACATCGGGAATTCCATCACCATCAGCGTCAGCGCCGCCGCACGAGATCAGAAACAAGAATAAGAAAATAAGCGTATGCTTCATCGCCGTCCTTTTTTTGTCCATCCAAAAACCAATCCAAGCAATAAGAGAAGACCCCAGTGGGTCCCACTTTCTGATTGAATGCTTCCGCAAAAACATTCTGCCTCCGAGCTTACCTTGGGTTGATAATCGGGGTCCAAAGGTGTTGACCTTTTTACACCCATATCGGGCGTATCGGTCCCCAGGTCTTCTCCGCCATCGGGAAATTGGTTGGAAACCATATCCTTTTCCGGGCCCATATCCGCGAATCCGACTTCAGCATTCAACACACTCAAGTTGGTAAACATACAAACTAAAAAAACGAATACTATTTTAGATTTCGACATGGTGCTTCTTTGGTCCAAACAATAAAAACGCAACAACGATCGAGAAGCCGATAATGCCTGCAGCGATCGTAAGTCCGAGTCCTTCGGTAGAGCTGCTAGGTAACATATTCACATAGACGTTGCCAGAAAGCTCACGATAAGGCCAAACGCCGCGCAAACACCCAAGCATCAATCCAACCAAAAGCGCCAATGTTGGTGCTGCATAACGGTCCAACAAATAGCTTAGAATGCGGGCCGCGGATAGAATACCAATGCCCGCGCCAAGACAAAAGAGAACCACAAAAGGCGCTTGATTCACCGGCAGAGCGCCGTGCGCCAAGGTGGAGACAAATCCCTTGAGTGCGTTCAACATGAAAAAATAACCATTCAAAATCAGGAGAATATAGCTCCCACTTATACCCGGTAAAATCATCGCGCAGATGGCCAGCATCCCTGCAAAAAAGACAAACCAATAGGCCAAGCGCGGAACCTTGACGGATACGCCTTCAGGAACCTTGAGGCTTTGATAAGGCAGACTGCGGCTTTTTGCTGAGTGTTTATCTCCCAAGATCGCCGCGCCGCTATGGCGAGCTTTTTCAAGTTGAGTGTAAATCGCAAGATCGCTCACTCGAAGTGAGTTTTGTAGGGCGGCATTCTCCTTCGCCCAAAACACATCTTCGGCCGACATTGCACTCGGTCCTCGCCGCGTAATATCCTTGAGCGTCTCGCCTGTAGATTCGATTTCCAGCCACTGGGTAGAGACCTCGATAGTATTTTTGGGATTGGTAATTAGAAATCCGAAGACGGCGCCTAAAGAAATACCAATGAGCGCGACGGTCCACGTTTTGCCCCCATTGAATTTAATCATCTGAAAAGGGGCTGCCACACTGGCGATAATTAAACCGAAGAAAAAGGCGCGCGTCGCGCTCGGGAATTGCTCCATCAAATAGGGGATGGCGACGCTTCCAACGCCAAAGGCGGTCACGATTCCCAAGACAAGAGGGATGAGAAAAGCGAGGTTAAGTTTTCCGATTTCCTCAACGAGAAGAGATTTATCTTCTTCTTTTCGGCCGTTTTTTAGGTAGGTGAGGAGCGCAAAAAAAGGCTTGGGAGAAATAGCTTTAATGGCGTTGAGGAGGTCATGGTAGATTCCCAAAATCAACGCCAGAGTTCCACCGCTCACACCGGGAATCACATCAGCGACTCCCATGCAAATACCTTTGAGATAAATCAGAAATTTTTCCATTTTTACATCGCACTAAGAGAAGCGCTTCTTTACTGGGATTTATGATCCTTATCAATCTTATATATAGGAAATCCTGTGATTCAATCTTGGTCAGAAGACTTTAATAAACGCGTGCACATTTTCATACGATGATCCTGACCGCCATAAAATACAGCAAGAATTCTCACCTTCAACGCATCCGCCGAAAATGATCAAACTATTGAGTAGGAGCTTCGTTATCTCGCGAAAGCCTTGGTCAACACCACCCTACTCGGACCGACGAGGACATCGAGGCCAAACCGGAGACATAAAAAAACAAAGACCACCTATTTGGTGGTCTTTGTGAGTGCGGAAGAGAGGACTTGAACCTCCACGGATTTTACTCCACTAGATCCTTAGTCTAGCGCGTCTACCAGTTCCGCCACTTCCGCATTGGAAATCGTCGAAACGAGGTCGGATTATAGAAATGGAACGCACATTGTCAACCTCTTTATTCCCATTGATACCAAAAGACCCTTTTTAGTGTGATCCTTTTCGGTGGGATTCTGATCCCCTCTCCCTCTGGGGGAGGGTTAGGGTGGGGGACTTCGTTTTAGCTTGTGGGTTTATTGGCTTCGGCCTTGACCTAGTTAAGTTGTTGAACTTA
>JALSKP010000399.1 GCA_026988815.1 Myxococcales bacterium
ATTATCCGCACGCCAGATGAAATCCAGGAATTGATAAAAAGTACTCCTTTTTTGGAAACCAAAAAAAGCGAAGAAGAGCAAAAACAATTGTATTATATTTTACTAAAACAGGCATGTGAACGCAGGGAATGGGACGCGTTAAAAAAACCTGAAACGACAGACGAGGTCGAGTATCTTCAGGGACTCACACCATGTATCTATCTGTTTTGTAAAAATGGTTACGGAAAGACGAAGATGAATAACACCTTTTTCGAGAAGAAATTGTCTGTCGTTGCCACCACGCGAAACCTAAGAACAATAAGGGCCGTCGAGGCCTTGCTCGACGAATGAGGATAACCTTCGCTTTCTGGGTTGCGCTTTCTATCGCTGCGTTATTCTTTGGAGCCTTGGAAAGTATCAATCTTTCGTTTTCTGTTTTCCCCTACATCGTTTTCTCCTACCTCACCGAGTTCGTGTATATACTCATGGCTCTGTTCGTCTTTCTAGTTCTGTCGCCACGCATCGATCTTTCAAGCGATAGCGTGCCGAAACTGGCGATTAGGATTACGCGAAGTTTCATCATCGGGCTCGTTTTTGCGGCGCTTATTTATCCTCTTTTTTCCGAACAAAGCGTGATTTCGAATGCGTCGATTGTTTCGGGTTTGGGTGTCGGTCTTATTCTTTTTATGGGGGTGGGTTTTTTCTTTAGAAGGATTGACCGGCTGGGAGCCTTCCTTGGCATTCCGCTTATCCTGTCGTCCTTGCTCCTTTTCTATATCGACTATCGTTTTTATCCAGACCAATACTTTGGAATCCATAAGACTCTCTTAGCATTTTCCTTTACCTTCTTTCTTGTTGGTATTTGGTTTACCTATCCAATTTCGAAAAGTAAGGGTGTTCTTTTTGCGGGGAGGGTGGCGATAGCGGTCGGATTGATATGTTCCCTATTTGGTGTTTTTGCAAACAGTGCAAATCGATCTTTGTACAAAGGGATCAGTCAGCTTGGAAAGGCGTCAAGTTCAACAGCAGACCAAAAAGAATATAAAGCGATTGCAGGTGAATTTTATTCTAAGAATCCTTTAAAAATATTTGGGGAAGGGAGTGGCGTATCGCAACTGAAGGGGGAGCTCGCTGATTATAATATTGTCTTTGTGTTGAGCGAGACGACCCGTGCCTCAGATACTTTTTTAAACGATAAAAAGGTAAACTTCACGCCTAATTTGAAAGCTTTTTCGAAAAAGAGCGAAGTCTATACTGATGCAATTGCACCATCAAGCGGGACCTTCCAGTCCGTGTCGTCCATCTTTTCGATGGTGCCGCCGACGATGGCACCTATCGATCTCTGGTCCAAACACTGGGTGGGCGAACTTAGAAAAGACCGGCTTTCTGCGGTCGAGCTCTTTCAAAAAAATGGTTGGCGTACCGCCTGGATTGGGCATGATTTTCATCGATTTTTTTCCCACGATAAAATTCGAGGTTTTGATCGCGGTTTTGATTACAAGAAACTTGAACCAGAAACCAAAGCGCGTCAGTCAAAAAAATCAGATATTCGTACGGCCAAAAGAGCGGTTAAATATATAGAAAAAGCGGCCAATGAGGAGAGGCGTTTTTTCCTCTTTACCTTCTTTTCTGCTCCCCATGCTAGTTACGTTAAGCACTATAAAAAGATGGCATTTAAGACGCAGCGGGAGCGCTACCAGCAAGAAGTTCGTTTTGTAGATGAACAATTCGGTCGCATTCTCAAGGCGATTAAGAAGGGCGGAATCGAAAAGAAAACGATCGTTATTTTTGCAGGAGATCACGGCGAAGCCTTTGGCGAACACCGTTCCCACCATCACAACAATCAACTCTACCGGGAGTCGGTGCATGTGCCTTTGGCGGTCTTTATCCCGGGCCATCAAGCGAGAAAAAATAGTAAACCAGTATCTCTTTTTTCTTTGCTTCCTTCGTTGATGTTAAGTGGACCTGCGGAGATGAAGCTGGCCATTAAGGGATTGGTGAAAGAAGATTTAGGTCCCTTGTACACAGCGATGGGAAGTGGGTCTTTGTCGGAACTTATTCGATTAAAAAAGATGTTAACCAGGGTCGACCTTCCCGACCGTGTCTTGATTTTTGACCACGTCGCCGACCACATTCTTCGTTTTGAAGACAAGGCAGAAAAAGTGGCCATACCACCGACGGATGCTGATCGCGAACTCATTGATCGTCTGGGGCGCCTTCGCGCAACCCGCAAGCGTTTCAATAAACGCCCCACTTACTCGCCGTGGAAACGATTCAAAAAGAAGTAGGACGCTCAACGGCAGGAGGGCGACCCGAAGATGGTTATCGGTCCAACGAACCGTCGCTGATAGGTTTCGGAGGTGTTTTTTCCATGAGCTTGGCGTTCAATATTTTTTTTGCGCTTCGCCGCTCAACGACCAAGATTTACGCGGTACAGTTTCTTGTCAGTACTGAGCAAAAGTCGGAATGAGTTCTTCTTTTTTATTTCCATAGAAAATACCATCTTGAAGAATAACCGATTTTACGAATTTGCCCCCACATACAATGATCTCCTGGATATCT
>JALSKP010000400.1 GCA_026988815.1 Myxococcales bacterium
CTTTTCCAACGTGCAACATCGTCTGAAAAACGTCCGATAACTTTTAGATTTTTTGAGGGGGACTCGCCGAACCAAGAGCTCTCTCCATAGCCTAAATCTATGGGCTCACCGCCTTTTTCAGCCACCTTAAAGAGCGTCGAAGAACGTTGTATGGATTGCTGATGATTGGAACGAAAGAGGATAAACTTGCCATCATCGGACCAGCCGACAACAAAAGTCGACGCGCCAAGATGAGTGAGTTTGCGGTGTTTTCCGCTAGTAAGATCGAGCACAAATACTTCATAAGTCCCCTCTTCCATACCCGTAAAGGCGATCTTTTTTCCGCATGGTGAAAAGCTCGCATGAGAGGCTGTTCCTTTGCCATTCGTGATACGCTGGGCGAGACCGCCGCCCACGTCAACGGTCCATAAATCGTCTTCGCTCGAAAAGACGATCTGTTCGTTTGAAAGGCTGGGATAGGAATAGAAACCATCGGATGTTGAATGCATAAATACTCTAAATAAATTTTTTCTGACTATTGAAAGCCAAGAGTGTCCAGTTTAGGTTGCGCCCAGATGCTCTAGAAGAACGAATTGAGCGGCCCTTGTTTAACAAAGAGATTGACAACGTGAAAGCAAATACTAAAAGACGATTATTAACCTATGGCACAGGTCTACTCCTCGGGGGCATTGTGGTTATGGTTATAAATAACGTAAAAAAGAAAAATCCCGCAGAAAAAAGGGTGGATAAAATTGTTGTCAGTATCGCCAAGTGTGATCTTAAGGCCGGAGAGGTTTTGACCCAAAAGTGCATCGAAAGCCGCTCGGTTGCCACGCCCTTTATCCCGCCCAATACGATGATATATAAGCGACGAAAGCTCTTTATTGGGCGTGAATTATCGACGGAAATCAAAGTTGGCGCGGCGATCCGTGAAGTTGATTTTAAGGCGGAAAAATGAAAAATGCACGGCCCGGTCTCTTCATCGTGATTGAGGGCTTAGACGGCGCCGGCACGACCACCCAAAGTCAACGACTCGCAGAAAGGTTGAGTGCGGTGGGTCAAAGGGTACATAGGACGTGTGAGCCATCGACCGGTGAAATTGGTAAGTTGGCGCGTCGTTATTTATCCGGTGAACTTGCGAGCTCGCCTGATCTCATGGCGCTTATTTTTGCCGCAGACCGAATCGACCATGTTCAACAAGAAATCCTGCCTCAGCTTCGGTCCGGCGTTCACGTTATCAGTGATCGCTACGTGCATTCCAGCCTTGTCTACCAAGGTGAAGATCTTGACGCGGGATTTTCTACGACCTGGGTGGAAGAGCTTAACGCCCGTGCACACGTTCCTGACGTGACCTTCTTCATTCATATCCCTCTTGCCGTTTCTTTGGAACGGATCGGCGAGCGAGAAAGTAAAGATATTTACGAAAGTGAAAGCCAGTTGAAGATAATGGAAGCGCGATACGACCACGTGATGCGTTCGCTAAAAAAACGTGGAGATTGCATCGTCAACATCAACGGCCAAAATTCCATCGAGGCCATTGAAAAGATACTTTTCGAAGATATTCAGCGGCGACTTGCGTGAAAGACAAGCGTAAATCAGCGCTCGTCATCGGCGCTTCTGGCTATACTGGGGGATATTTGGTCAAGCACCTTCTCGATCAAGGATATGAAGTTTGGGCGCATATTCGTCCTGACTCAAAAAGTCTGAAAATAAAAGGAGAGATGTTTACTAAAATGGGAGCTATTGTGGACACGACGCCCTGGACCTTAGACGCCTTCAAAACAACACTGAAAAACCTAGATCCTTCAACTATTTTTTCTGTTTTGGGAACAACAAAAAAACGCAAACAGAACGCTAAAGATCCAGAAAAAGAAACCTACAAGGATGTCGATTATAAACTCACTGCAATGGTGATTCGTGCAGCGGTTGAAGAAGAGCTGCATCCTAAATTCGTTTATCTGAGTGCGGTGGGGGTGAGTTCCAAGTCCCAGACAAAATACATGCAAGCGCGCTTTCACACTGAAGAATACTTGGCGCTCAGTGGACTTGATTATACGATTGCACGGCCTTCTTTTATTTCCGGTTCGGATCGGGAAGAATCGCGTCCCGGTGAGCGCATCGCCAGTGTGATCAGCGATTCCTTTCTCGGCGCGGCAAGTCTGATTGGATTTGTCGGTTTGAGAAAAAAATACATTTCAATCCGTGGTGAAGACTTGGCCTTGGCGATGATATGCCTGGCCCAAGACGAGGCCTTTAGCCAGACCCATGCCGATCCCAAAGATTTATTTGGCTTTCTAAAAAGAGCGTGAACTACATCGTGTATTTTTTAACCAGTCGCTCGAATGGCGCCGTATATATCTCGGGGCGACCACAGCGGGTCGCGCCCTACAAGGGAAAGAACCCAAGAATGATCATTTTTCTAAAATAAGTAACAAATGGAACATTTTCTCAACCGTGGTATCTCTTAAGAAGAGGCTTTTCGACAGAGATAAAATGAAACGAAGTAAAACCCTAATCGCGATTCTATTATTGGCCTTAACGGGTAACGCTTGTACGGGGGCAACGACACGAAAAGATAAGATCGATGTGATTCGGTCTGAGAAACTCGATCTCGATCCGATGTTGATCCATCCTGATGGCAAGGGCGATCGAGAGACCATTGACGTTGGGGCGCTTTTTGACCGCGGCTTTAAATTCTTCTCAGAACGACGTTTTGAAGAGGCGATTAAAGATTATAAGGCCATCATTGGAAACTTTCCCGATTCTCGTTTTTATCAACCCGCGCTTTACAATGCGGGCCTTGCCTACGAGCGCCTTCAACGTTTTAAAGACGCCGCGAGCGCCTACGAAAAGATTATCGCTTTAGGAAAAAAATCCAAAGATACCAATGATGCTTATTTTCGATTGGCCACAGTTTTAGAGGAATTGGAAAGTTGGAATCGCATTCAAGCTGTCATGACCGAGGTTCTGCTCAGTGAAGGCTTATCAAACTTTGATCGCGTCGAAGCCTATGTGAGGCGATCGGAGGCCATGCTGCAAGTCGCCTCTTATAGGGAAGCGGCCGACGGGTTTCGCAACGTCTTCACGATCAACCAAAAGGCAGATCTTGAACACCGCTTAAACCCAAAATCCCATCTTATCGTTCGCGCTTATTTTGGCTTGGGTCGATCCCTGCACGCCCAGGTAAGCGACATCAAACTTGTCCTTCCTCCCGAAAAAATGGGAAGCGATTTGAAAAGAAAAGGCATGTTATTTTCTGGCGCCCAAGTCAATTATATCCGTGCCTTGAGCGCCCATCACCCGACCTGGTCGGTAGCTGCAGGCTATATGATCGGGCGTTTGTACGAGGATTTTTATACCGACATTCTCGGTGCAGAAATTCCAGACGATCTAAGCGAAGAACAATTAACGCTGTATTTTGAGGAGCTTCGTAAGCAAATTCGCCCTTTAATGGAACGTGCTGTTCAGGTGTATGAGAAAAACATCTCGCTCTCGGAACGCATTGGACAGAAAGAAAAAAACAAGTGGGTGCGTGAAACAAACGAAAATTTAGGGCGTCTTCGTTCTTATTTGGATGACTCAGAAACACGCGCTCGGGCAACCCGTTTTGTGAAAGCTGGCAAAGATTTAAAAACCCTTTGGGACCCGATTCCTGTTGCCCAAGACGCGATCGCAAAAGCGATTTCCGGCTCACCCAAAAAAGCGAACTAGTCCTTAATTTCCTTCCGGATTTTCTAAATCCACGCAGGGGCTAATAATAAATAAACCTAGAATTATCTTTTTCATTTGAAAACCCGAATTGGTGAAAGGCCTATGATGCCAATCTTGAAGATTCTATTCCAGTTTTGAGAGTATTTATTGAAGATGCAAAAATCGACCGCATAAAAAAAGCCGCCCAAGGCGACTTTTAAAACCTAAGAAGGGATTTTCATGGAAAACCAGTTCGGAGTTGTCCAATCGCACTCACCTGGCGAGAAGGCCAAGAGATAGTTGAAACATACCAGAAGGCGTTGGTCGCGGGGAGGAATTGGTCAAGGACTTCGAATTGTTTGACGCCTCCAATGAAGATACGAATGGTGGCATAACTTGGACCGAAGTTTCTATCAGCGAAGTAGAATACACCTACAGAATAAGTGATATCGTTTGCAGGATTATCGTGGTTAATATTTTCTGGACCCGCGCCGTTAACATCATCAATATCTAAACTTGGGTCATCAGATGCTCCAACTTCTCCCCAGTCAGCAGTCTTGTTGTTGAAGAAGATATCGAAAGGCTGACGGTTCCAATTCCCGTTAGGGTGGAGATAGTGAAGATCGAGATCGGTTCCGTTAGAATCGGTGTCGTCAGGATCTGCAGGTGTTTCCCACGCAAGTTGGATGTGAATGTCTTCGTCAGGCGTTGCAGTGATTCGGATGATGGATTGGTCACCACAACTTGCCGTTCCCTTGTCATCAAAAACCTTAAGCTCGACGACATACTCGCCGGCGAGGTCGAGGAAGAGGGTTGGGTTTTCAACGGTCGCGCTAGAGAAGCGAGAAGTTGAATCCACAGGTGCGGAGATAAGTGTCCATTCGTAACGATCGATTGTTCCATCGTTATCCATTGAACCTGAGCCTCTGAATTCAATCGTTTTCAAAGGGATAGTCGCAATGGATGTTTGGTATCGATTGGTCCCCTGAATTTTCGCGTCGCCGACGGCAAGTGGACATGCGTTGTTGGTTCCTTTTCCCTTGAGAGGGATAACAACGGTTCCTTTAGAAGGGTCATCACTATTCAAAGAAAGCGTTCCTTCAGAAACCGACAAGTCGGTAGGTGTATATACGGCGACAAAACTTACCGTATCTTGTGGTCCAACGGTGAATCCTTCAGCCGCGTCAATTCCCATAGGAAGGGGATCTTTTAATGTAAAGATGGCCGATGCTGGGTCGCAATTTCCGCTGACCATTGTGCATAGACCAAGATTAGAAACGGTGAGGTTTTTTCCTTGGCTACAGTTTTTAACCGTTACGGTTTTGTTATTGGCAAATCCGATACCGCCTTCACCAAAGTTGATTTCGTCTTCTCCGGTCACAACTTCTAAACACGCATCATCAGAGTTTCCAACAAGAGAAACGGTGTAATCGGGTGAGTTGGGATCGTTACTGAGAATATGAAGCTCAGCTCCAGAAGGATCTGGGGTGTCGGGATTGAAGAAAATTCGGATAGGAAATTTCTCGTTGGCTTTCAACGCGCCTGCAGGCCAATTTTGCGTATCATCGGCTGGATCTGAGTTGATGTCGTCCGAGACAGGGAAAGAGATTGTGAAATCAGACTCGCTTGGAGAAATAATGATGTCTTCGATTTTAAGCGGTGCCTCACCTACGTTTTGGATCGTAGATAGTTGCCATGATTTGTTACGGGTCATCTCGTTCACCGGGGGAACTCGAGGGAACGAAATGGTGGGTTTTGAGAACACACGTGCATCAAGATTTTGTGAAAGAATCTCCAACTGAAGATTTGGATTTTCATTGTCGTTGGAAATAATTTCCAAATAGCCATCGTCTGGACTTGTGTCTTTGGGCGTATATTTAATAAAAATTTCTTTTTCTTCATCCTTCTTGAGTTTAAAGGAATCAACCCACCCCTCTCCTTTTTCGAACTCCAAGCCACCTTCGTCATCTTTGGTATTTTCGACAAGTTTTAAGCCTCTTACATTTAAAACACCTTTTCCGGTGTTAATAATCAAGACACTGGTCACGTCGGTCTCATTGAGCGCAACCGTACTAAATACGATTTGTGTGACATCTGTAACCAGTTTGGGAAGATCTTCAGTGGAAATATCTTCTTTGTTGTTTACTGGATCAACTTGCTTGCCGGTCACATTATCAATGCACTTCTCGCCTTCAAGTGTGGCGGTTTCTGGACAAAGGATATCATCACCACACGCGTTAAACGCGAGAACGCCAAGGAAAAGAGTGAGCAGGGGATAAAACTTTAATTTTTCGATCATTTAGGGCTCCCTTCTGGGGCGTTGTCTTACTACGAGATCCAAAAAAATACGTAATAAAATAGGTTTGTTGGACGGCGCGAATATAGGGGTTTAGAAAACGATAGTCAACTAGTCCTATAATATGCGCCAAAACTTCTCCTCATACCTAACAATTGTAAGGTTTTTGATCAAAGTTTTTGTTGAAGATTTTCAATTACATGGGTTTTAGAGCTCTAGTTCAACAAACGCAACGGGTAGACCGCCGTTACGAAAGCGTGCAATCGAACGTCCTACCGACGCATAATCGCGTGGCAAGAGTAAAAACACCCTCGAACCTTCCTTAATCTTGGCGCGCAAAGGATCAATAAATGCCATTTTCTTCAAACGAGCGCCGTAGGGTGGATTGGTAATAATCCACTTGGAGTTTTGATTGAGGCAACTTTCTTCAAGCGATCGGGCGACAAAACGACATTGATCCACGCCTGCTCTTTGTGCATTTCCCATCGCGTACCGAATGACGTTTTCATCGATATCGGAGCCTAAAAAATCGAGGGTCTCATTGAGAACCAGATCGGGTGCTTTGGCGATCGCCTGCCACTTTTCCTCGTCAAATTTACCTGTCTTTTCGATGCCATAACTGCGGCCCACACGAGGAGAACGGCCGAGTGCCATCAAGGCGGACTCAATAAGAAAAGTACCACTTCCACACATCGGATCGTGTAGCGAAAGACCATCCCAATCGCTATCGAACTTTACTATATTTAGTAAACTTGCAGCTATTGTTTCTCGAAGAGGAGCACGTCCCGCGTGGGTTCTCCATCCGCGTTTATAAAATGCTGCCCCCCCGATATCGATAGAAATATTGGCCCGGTCATCTACAAAACGCACAAGGATAACCACACTATCTTGGCCTTTCTTTGCGATCGTGTATCCCATCTTGGTCATCGCATCTTTTGCGGCCTTTTCGATGTCGCGTAAATCATGCAATCGAGATTTATGGGTAACGGCGTTGATGGAAACCACCGTTCCCTTTTTGAGAAGGTCTTCCCAGTTTGAACGCTCAAGCTTTCGAAAAAACTCACGAATATCTGTGGCCTTGAAGTTATCGACATTCCACCGAATAGCGCTCGCGCCACGGCATTTTTGTAAAATCGTATACAACTTTTCGCTCGTGGTTTTAAAGGTCACACCACCGTTAAAGAGCTGGACTTTCTTCGCACCAAAATTTCGAATTTCTTTTTGAAGAACTTTTTCAAGCCCAGGATTGATCGTTGCTGTGTAATTTTGAGCCAAAGTAAAACCGTCAATTGGAACGTAAAATGGTGGAAAACATTTCTGCCGCATCCTTATGTCCGCCTTTCTGCTGAATAGCAAGAGCACGTAACACGCGTACATATTCTAGTAATTCTGGCGACTCTTGTTTTAGGCGCCGAGCGAGCTGGGAAATTTCTTTCAAGGCCGACTCCGTGTCTCCACTTTTAAGCAAAGAAGAAATCACGAACCACGAAAGGAAGAGTAAGTCTGGGTTTTGTCGAGCCGCCTCTGCACTCGATGAAATCGCGCGTTTTTCGTCGCCGTCTAAGATCGCGTCCATGGCGAGTAGTATTTTTCGACGCCGTTTAACCAAACCCAACATCGCCTCGTCGTGGCTCAACTCGACGAGAGCCTCTAGACGCTTCTGTTGTATACCCAAACCTTCAATCGAAATAATCGGCAAAATCGTGTCGCTTTTCGGTAAAATCGAGGCATCGAATTCGTTCATAAGCGCGCTTGCCAAACGTTTTCGAATATCAATCAATCTCGGTTCGGCGAACCCGGCACGCAGTAAATTTTCATACATTCGAAAAGCCCCACCGCCATTGGCGCGTAACGCACTGCCTTTGTTCAGGGTTTTCTCAAGGGCTGTGAGAATTTTTCGTTGGGTTTTAGGCGATCGATAACGGGCGCTTCCCGCTCGTTCGGCAGCAAGGCGTCGCTCTTTTCGAATCTGCTCTTCGTCTTTTATCGCGCCCGGTACACCCAGATAAAAATCGTAATAGGCCAGCGCTGTACGATAGTCCTCCAGCCAAAAATAGGCCCGGGCAACATTTCTGTACGCCATCTTTTTTTCTGGATCTTTTTGAATCGCCTTACGGTAATTCTTAATCGATTGCGTGTATTCCCCGGCGTTATATTCTTGATTGGCGCGCTTAATTATCGTGTCAAAACTTTGCGCAAATAGCGGAGAGGAGAAACTCAATAAAGTAAATATTAATCCTATTTTCAGTATCTTCACAGCTGCTCCGGTGGTTCGGGATCAAAACCAAATACGTTGCCGAAAGAGATGCCCACACCCAAAGAAAACTGGTGATCTGCACCAGGTCCGCCGGTGAAATAGTCTTGGAAAGAATATCGAAAGATTCCAAAAAGGGAGTTCGTAAAAAAGTATTGGCCCGCCAGACCGAGGGTCCAAAAGGCCTCGCTTCGCTGAAAGGAAATCTCCTCACCTGAATCATCTAAGGTGGCGTTAAACCAATGTAGGTCTACTCCCAAACCGAGTTCTGCCGTGGGCACAAAATTTTTGTAAAAGCGTCGATAGGTGAGTTGAAAAGGACGAAATTGTAAACGATTTGAGGAACGAATCGTTGCCAATGAGCGCGACTGTCCATCGGCGGCGGCCACAAAAGCACGGTGCTCCGTCGAACCGGTCAACAAGGAAAATGAGGCCACAGCCAATCCGAAATTTTCGAGTTGATAGAGAAATTCTAAACGCGCGCCGTTCGTTTGAAGCGTACCTCGAATCGCCTCGTCGATACTGAGTTGCTGGTCTTTGTCGACAAGTCCTATCAGCTTTTTATTATCGCCACTTTTGGCGTCCTGAAAAGAGGCCCGCTGAAAAGAATGCTCAAAAGAAAGACGTAAAATAAATTTACGGTGTGCAATGGCCTCTGTTGATACTTCCCTTAAGAAGGGATTACTTCGCTCCAATCGCACCTTTTTTATTGTTCGATCACCAGGTTTGATTTCGATGTTTTCGTGTTGAGAAAGATAACCTTCTTTGGCGATTTGAATCGTGTAAATGCCGGGTTCAATATCGATATCTTCATCAGAAAATCCGATGCGCTTTCCATTGATGAGAATCTCGGCGTCGGCAATACCTTCCACTTTCATACTGCCGTGGAGGGTTATAAGCTCCGTTTCAATGGTATGGATTTGCCCTTTTTTCAGACTGAATTCCGCGTCGATGGGCCGGTAGCCGAGTAAGGAAATCGTATACTTAAATTCAGCGATTGGGAGTTGAAGATGAAAAGGCGTCTGGCCCTCGACTTTGCCATCAATACGGACATCCGCCCCTGGAGGATCTGTGATAAAGACCACGGTTCCAGTCGCATCGAAGAGTTTAGATATTAACGCGTAAGCTGCTTTTTTGGGATCTTGTTCAATGATCTTGGCGGAACGAATCACATCCTTTCGCTCGTCGGTGAGCGCGAAAGAAAAACCATCTTCTGTTTTTCGCAGCTTTAAGACACCCGCCAATTTCAAGCTTTGTATCACTAGTGAAAAGGGAGAAGCACATTTTTCAGTCGCCTCAAAACATTTTGGAAGGGGGACTTCGCGTGCCTCAAGATGGCGCTCTAGATCTTCAATGGTAAAGATATGTTGCCCACCTTCCTCACCAAGCGCGTCCTTTAAAAAAGGTAATAAAGGCTTCGATTCCTCATCGCTGTCCCAGTAATAGGTTTGTTCTAAAGCTACTACATTTTGAACGTAGAGAAGAAGAAAAATGAGCGCCATCCATGACGCTCTTTTTATTAATTTGCAATCCATAGCGACCGTTTGATTAGCACCGACGATCCAACAATACCAGGGCAGAAAGTTATTCCTCACATGTTTTTTTTTCAAAGTCGCACGCTTTCTGAAGTATCGCTTGAGAAGAGAGAGGGCAAGATAGGATGCTAACGCCACAATAATCCCCCCCATAATGCTTACAAAATAATAACCTCCAATGCTGATGGCTGACCAACATATGAAAAGCGTCCAGATTGAAGCGACAATCCGTGCGAATCTTCCCTCATTTTCGAAGATGTCGATGAGTAACAAGACTTGTACGGATACATAAATCGATGGAAATTGGACCAAGTTTTCCATTTCCGAAAAGCGTAAGGTGGCGAACGCGCTCGTACGAATTTCCTTTAATTGATCCACAGAAACCAATACCTGATGAAGATCTTCAATATTGTAAAAATGAATAGTATTATAGGCGGGCAGTAACCCGAAAAAAAACAACGCGGCGAAAGCGGCTAGAAAAATTCTATTTAGTGTAATGTAGGCCCGGTCGCGCTGTCTTCTTAGCGCCCAATAGATCGGCATTGCCGCGAGGTGAATAAAAAGCAGGCTGTAAAAGTAGGTAAGAATTTTGTCCAAGACCGGATGGCTACGCGAAAACGCAATGATCGGCGGGACCTCGAAAGTCAAACGATCGATCACCGAAAACTCGGTATCGTAGGTCGCCGACGCGTGCTCGGGCACAAGATAAGTCGCAATCATGAAGAGACCCCAAAAAAGGAGAAGAAGCGCACTTGATTCTACTCCCCGAGAAAGACTAGGTTTTTTCGTTTTAAACGAACGCGCCACAACACCTAAAACGCCTGTTGTGCTAATCCACACCAAAAACGTACAACCCTGTAAATGAATTTCGCTCAACGTGACCAGAAAGAGGGTCAACGTGACCATGATTGCTAGGAAAAAAAACGCCAAGGGACGCTGAATTGTAGGTCGATTTTCTGCCATCTTTTGCCTCGAGTTGAGATTATCGTACGGCCCCAGCTTTAACAAAGGCGGAATAGAAAGTTCGCAAATTCGAGATAATTTTGGGATAGGCATAGAGGAGTTCCCTAAATCCTTGTATAGAGGAAGCCAACATTCTCAACGGAAAAGAAAATGAAATATCTCGTAACAGGCGTCGCCGGTTTTATTGGTAGTCACCTTCTTGAAACCCTTCTCAACGAGGGTCATGAGGTCGTCGGTCTCGACAATCTTTCGACAGGTCATCGTCATAATTTCGCCCCCTTCTTGAATGATTTTCAGTTTATTGAGGGCGATATTCGTAACTTAGAGTCTTGTCATCAAGCATGCAAAGGCATTGATTATGTTCTTCATCAAGCGGCGCTTGGGTCGGTTCCACGCTCCGTGGAAGATCCGATCGCGACCCATGATAACAACGCCACCGGAACACTCAACATGTTGGTCGCCGCGCGAGACGCCGACGTATCCTCTTTTGTTTTTGCGGCAAGTAGTTCCGCTTATGGCGACACTCCGACCTTACCCAAAATCGAAACAATGGCGATGCGTCCGATGAGCCCCTACGCGATCACCAAAGCAATGGGCGAATATTATCTGAACGTCTTCGCAAAACTCTACGACATGAATACCGTCGGTGTTCGCTATTTCAATATTTTTGGTCCTCGGCAGGATCCCAATGGAATGTATGCCGCCGTCATTCCCAAATTTGTTGATATTCTTATGTCAGGGGAGGTTCCAACGATTCACGGCGACGGTGAACAGACGCGCGACTTCACCTTCGTCGCCAATGCTGTTTCGGCAAATCTTTTAGCAGCGAAAAATGCCGAGCAAGCCAAGGGAGAAATTTTGAACATTGCCTGTGGAAACCGCATTTCTATTAATCAACTCTACTACGCTATCGCCAAACAACTTGGAATTGAAAAAGAACCCAACTACGGCCCCTCTCGCGCAGGCGATGTGCGTGATAGTCTTGCCGATGTTTCCAAGGCAAAGAAGCTCATCGGCTATTCGCCCTTGGTGTCCGATGACGAAGGTTTGAAAATTACCGTCGACTGGTTCCAAACAAAGTTCGAAAAGGAGAACCCATGAGCGATCAGCGTATCTACCTCTCGCCGCCTCATCTAGGTGAACGGGAAAAAATGTTTGTAGAACAGGCCTTCCAAAGCAATTGGATCGCGCCTTTGGGTCCAAATGTTGATGCTTTTGAAGCGGAATTTGCAGACTATATTGGCGTCAACCATGCGCTTGCGCTTTGTTCGGGAACGGCGGCGATGCATTTGGCGCTTCTTGTTTTGGGTATAGGAAAAGGCGACCGCGTCTTGGTCTCGAACTTAACTTTTGTGGCAAGCGTGAATCCGATCATGTACGTGGGCGCCGAACCGGTCCTCATCGATTGCGAAAAAGAATCATGGAATATGGATCCAAATCTTCTGGAAGACGCTTTATCCGACGGTGAAAAAGAAGGAAACTTACCCAAAGCGGTCGTCGTTGTTCATCTTTATGGGCAATCGGCGAATATGGCAGAAATTATACAGATATGTGATCGCTTTGGTGTTCCGATCATTGAAGACGCCGCCGAGGCGTTGGGCGCGAGACTGCACGACCTGGCTAAGCCCGGGGCGCTGGGGAGAATGGGATTCTTTTCTTTTAATGGGAACAAGATAATCACAACCTCTGGCGGTGGTATGTTGGTCTGTGACGACAAGATTCTCCTCGATCACGCCAGAAAACTTTCTACGCAAGCCCGTGAACCTGTGCCCTATTATGAGCACACCGAGATCGGATTCAATTATCGCCTTAGCAATATCCTAGCCGGCGTGGGTCGTGGGCAGCTCGAACTTATCGACCAGCGGGTGGATCGTAGACGCGACGTTTTTGATCGCTACCGGCGAGAGCTCGATATTGAAGGACTAGATTTTCAACCCGAAGGAGCGTGGGGAATCCACACGAGATGGTTGACGTGTTTGACTGTAAATGAGGCGGCCTTTGGATCGAGCCGGGAAGAGATGCGTCTTGCATGTGAAGACGCCAATATCGAAGCCAGACCCGTTTGGAAACCGATGCACCTTCAACCGATCTATGAAAAAGCGATCGTTTTTGGCGGGCAGGTATCAGAGCACTTGTTTAACACGGGTATTTGCCTACCGTCGGGCTCCTCTTTGACGGAACACGATCAAACGAGAGTGATTGAGACGATAAAACGATTACAAAAGTAGCGATATTGATGCAGGGGGTGAGGGAGAAGCCGTCTTGGAGAAGGGTTAGTTGTGGTGAGACACCAGGTCGCACAATGTCTGGCGTCAAGGAGGGCAAAATGTTTTGGCAGGCAGAAAACCGAAGTTAACTGTTACCCTGACTAGACTCCTAACCGAAGTTAGGAGCAGATAAGGGGAATTGGCGGATTCTCCCCCGTCCTCTGCATCAATATCTAAAGTTCCTTTTGAAAATCGAGTTCTTTCGCACACTGTAGGACAATGTACGAAGGATGTCAAAAATCTGACGCCTATTTTTTGAACAAGTTTGGTGCAAAAGGCGAATTTCTTTGTTTCAGTCATTTTTCTGAATAGAAGGGCAAAAAAAAACGCGCAAATGCGCGTTGGTGCTTCTGGAAGATCGTCGACTATTCGGCGTTCTCTTCCTCGAATTTCGCCGCCAATACTTCTTTGGTATAGCGATACTTTTCGGTATTCTCCAATGTCGCGCCGACCCAAGAAATTCTTGAAATCGGAGCGTTATCTTGGGCGCGATTGCCAAGTTTAATAATTCGAGTGTACCCCCCTTGTCGACTTGCGATCTCTTCTCTCTTCGCAAGATCGTTGAAAACCTTTGCAACCAATTCCTTATCACGGAGGATAGAAAATGCTTTTCTTCTCGCGTGCAAGGTATCTTTTTTACCGAGGGTGATCATCTTATCCGCAAATCGTCGAAGCTCTTTTGCCTTCGCGTCAGTGGTCTGAATCATCTCGTAACGTACGATAGCAGAAACCATATTGGCAAACATTGCTTTTCGATGGGAAGCGTTACGGTTTAGTTTTCTTCCTGATTTCTTATGTCTCATAATTCGCTCTTAATGCAGGGTCGTCGACCCGTTTTCTAAATTAACTTAGTGAAGCCGGAGGCCACGATTCGAGTTCGCTTCCGAGTTCCAAGTCCAATTGCTTGAGTAAGTTTTTAATTTCTCGAAGTGATTTACGCCCGAAGTTTTTGGTACGCAACATCTCGATCTCTGATTTCTGAACCAAATCACCAACATATTTAATGCCGGCGTTTTGGAGGCAGTTGTAACTACGTACAGATAGCTCGAGTTCTTCGACAGACTTCAAAAGATTCTCGTTGAATACGGGCTCTTTTGCAGTGTCTTCAATCTCAGGCTCTAAGGACTCATCGAAATTGATGAAGATCGTAAGTTGTTCCTTGAGAATTTTTGCTGCGTAAGCAACGGCGTCCTCAGGCTTAACCGATCCGTCGGTCCAAACTTCCAAAACAAGTTTCTGGAAATCGGTTCTCTGCCCAACACGCGCATTCGTAATCGAATAGTTGATGCGCTGGATTGGGTTGAAAGCACTATCGATGGCGATCATATCGATTGCATCTGTTTCTTTCTTGTTTTCGTCAGCAGACAAATATCCACGTCCGTTTTCAACGGTAAGGGACATCTTGAGTTGTCCGCCTTCACCCACATTCGCAATTTCGATTTCTGGGTTCAGAATTTCGACACCAGCGTCACCAACAATGTCGGCTCCGGTGACAATACCTGGTCCCTTGAAATCAATCGTGACAACTTTAGGTTCATCACCATGAAGTTTAACACGAAGATTTTTCAGATTGAGAATAATATCGGTCACGTCCTCTTTTACATCAGGTAAAGACGTAAATTCGTGGACAGCACCTTTAATTTGAACTTTGGTTACCGCAGATCCTATGATCGATCCGATTAAAATACGACGCAGCGCATTTCCCAATGTGATTCCGAAACCACGCTGAAGAGGTTCACATGTAAACTTTGCATATTTTTCGGTCTTTGAACGTGTGTCAATTTTGACTTCACGTGGTCGAATTAGTTCTCGCCAGTTACGATACATAACGGTCTCCAGTAATTAGTTTATACGCGACGTCGTTTGGGTGGACGGCATCCGTTGTGAGGAAGCGGGGTGATGTCTCGAATTGAAGTAATTCTCAATCCAACACTTTGTAGAGAGCGAAGCGCTGCTTCTCTTCCGGTGCCTGGACCATTCAAGAAGACCTTTACAGACTTCAAGCCATGATCTTGCGCCTTTTTGGCGGCTTCTTCAGCTGCAATACCCGCAGCGTAAGGCGTAGATTTACGCGAACCCTTAAAACGAACACCGGCACTTGACCAAGAGATCGCGTTTCCGTTTGTATCGGTAATTGTGATCAGCGTGTTGTTAAAAGTAGACTGAACATAAACGTGTCCAGTCTGAATATTCTTACGGACTTTTCTTTTCGTTTTAGATTTTTTCGGCTGTGCCATATCTTTTTATCCTTTCTTTCGCGAAACAGAACGGCGAGGTCCTTGGCGACGGGTTCGTGCATTGGTTTTAGTTCGTTGACCGCGACAAGGCAGCCCACGACGATGACGTAAACCGCGATAACAACCAAGATCTCTAAGGCGCTTAATATTGCCTTGAATCTCGCGTCGAAGATCGCCTTCAACTAAATGGTCCGCTTCGATGATATCACGAAGCTGACGCACTTCTGTTTCTGTTAGAGCATCGGTTTTAGTACTACGATCGATTTTAGCAGCTTCTAAGATATCAATCGCTGTTTTGCGACCAATACCAAAAATAGCGGTTAAACCAATATCAATTCTTTTACGACGGGGGAGATCGACTCCTGAAATACGTGCCACGTTAACTCCTAACCTTGACGTTGTTTATGTCGGGGATTAATACAAATTACGCGAACGACGCCTTTTCGTCGGATCACTTTACACTTATCACACATTTTTTTTACGGATGGACGTACTTTCATTCTTGGTCCTAATCTTTTGAGCGGTAGACAATTCGGCCGCGCGTTAAATCATAAGGCGAGAGTTCAACAAGAACTTCATCACCTGGTAGTATCTTAATAAAATGCATTCTCATCTTTCCTGAGATATGCGCTAGTACACGATGTCCGTTTTCAAGTTCTACCCTAAACATCGCGTTTGGTAATGGCTCAATAACCGTACCTTCAATTTGAATTGCTTCTTCTTTTGCCATAACCTTACCGTTCGGATTACCGAAATTTCGTTTCCTCCAATGAGCAAAAACATTTTTGCTTCACAGAGGCCCGACTAAATACATGCTCCAACTTGGAAAGTCAAGTTCACAGCGCCTTTTGGATCCTTTTTTTAACTTCTTCGGGTGCACCTTCTCCGTCTATTTGGATCAAGCGGCCCTTTTCTTGGTAAAATGCGATCAAAGGCTCTGTTTGAGCCTTATATGCGCGTAATCTTTCTTCGATCTTCTCTGGCGTGTCGTCTGCGCGCTGATATATGCTACCTTCAGCGCCACATTTGTCACATGTGTTCTCGCTCTTCGGAGGCGAGAAGATCAGGTGATAGATCGCTTTGCATTCTGAGCAAGTGCGCCGGGCTTCCAGTCTACGATGAACTTCCTCATCGGAGACGATAATACTGATCACATTATCGAGTGAAACGCCCATCTCTTCCAGGCTCTCCGCCTGTTTAAGCGTTCTAGGGAAACCATCAAAAATGTAACCCTGCTCAGCGTCTTCTTCTTTTAACCGTTCCACCACCATACCGATCACTAGATCGTCGGGCACAAGTTTACCATTATCCATGTGGGGTGCCGCTTTTTTACCGAGATCGGTTTGGTTCTTTTTTGCGGCGCGTAAGAGATCACCTGTGGAGATCTGAGGAATATTCAACTCGACAGCTAGTTGCTGCGCTTGCGTGCCCTTTCCCGCCCCTGGGGGCCCTAACATCATTAATCTTTTCATAATCTTATCCGTTAAAAACAAAAAAGCGCCCTATTGAGCGCCGGTGAGGGTGCTGGTCGAAGCGACTACTCTCG
>JALSKP010000401.1 GCA_026988815.1 Myxococcales bacterium
ATCAAGCTTCCCGGATCGCGTACTTTAAAATTGGCGCCTTTGAACGCGATGTTTAGCTCGGGTGGGTTGTGGTTGGAAACCAAAGCATCGATCAAATAAGGCATTTTATTTCTGATTTGGTATTCAATGTTCCATCTTAGAATAAAGGGTTTCGGTCGATTCCTACCTCGCTTAGAAAAAATGCAGAACATCAAGGGAGTGATAGAAATGCCAACAGAGGCTTCGCTCATGATCGCCCGAAAATGATCACTAATCTTTCGGCGAAATTTTCAATGTTTTTCATAATCTATGATATATGTTAATATCGCCCATCGTTTAATTAGGAAGCTCATATGAAATCCGTTTTGATCTTGCTCCTTTTTTCGGGTTGCAATCTTTTTTCAAATACAGAGCACGAGCGTCTGGCCACAAATAACAACACAACTTCTCAAAGTAATAACGCAACACGCGGAAAGACTTCGTTCTCAACAACCCAAGTTACTACGAACAATCGGACCACGCCCAATAACAATTCGACTTCAAGCAACCAAAGTACAAGTACCAACCAAGAAACGAATACGGTGTCCCTGATTCCCTTCGAGAGTTTGATTGGAGAGGGTCGTTCGACCGAGGGTCTGATTGCGCAATGGAAATTCGATGGCAACGATCCCAATCTGGCTGAGGATAGCAGCGCTAACCAGCCACCAATGAATCTCGTTGCAGAAAATGGTATCACGCGTCTTAGTGATCGCAATGGTATCGTTATTTCAAATGGTAAATTGATCAGCCAAGAAACGGTCACATTATACCGCGAGCTGACCGCCACCCATGCCTTCACGATCGAAGTATGGCTCAAGTCAAACAATATCTTTCAAAAAGGCCCTACACGAATCGTGACCTTTAGTGCTGGCAGTGCCATCAGAAATTTCACACTCGGTCAGGAAGGGGATGTTTTTGTGACTCGTCTTCGCACCGATCTTGCGAGCAGTGAAGGCCTCGGCCGACTCAACGGACGTGATGAAGCTAGAAGTGTTAAGAACATCAACCTCTCCCTTCAACACATTGTCTGGACCTATGACGGAAATATTTCTCGGCTTTGGGTCGATGGTGAAAAAGATGCTGAACAGATTATCCCGGGCGGTTTCAGCAATTGGGATCCTACATTTAATTTCGCTCTTGGGGATGAACTCATCGACCCCCGTCCCTGGAAAGGCGAATTGTATTACGTTGCGATATATAATCGCGTGCTCCACCCCCGCGAAATTGAGCTTCATCAACAATTAGGAAGCACCCCAAATCCTACCTTGGAACAAACTAAAAATCCGCGTCCGGGTGCGCAATGCAAAGCCTGGCCCTTTGACCTCGTAAACAAATCTTCGTTTACGCTATTTTCCGAGCTTGGGTGCACCGAAGTTGAGGGCTCGGTCCACCTCAAGCGAAGTTCTAGAGGTGAAATCGCCGCTCTTTCCAATATCAAGAAAATTGAGGGGGACCTGATAATAGAAGACATCAACGAAATCGACCTCAGCCCTTTGGAAAATCTAGCCTTTATCGGGGGAGATTTAATCATCCGAGGAAATGATAATCTTGATGACCTCAGCGCACTCTCAGCGCTGAGTTTCCTCGGCGGCAGTTTGGTCATTGAAAACAATCCTCGGATTCGATCCATGACGGGATTTTCAGCCTTGGATCGCATTCTTGGAAATCTCGTTCTCATAAATAATACGCGACTATCCTCACTCACTGGGCTCAGTAATATTATCACCGTCGACGGAAGTTTTACCGTCGATCGCAGTCCTTCTCTTCGTGTTTTGGAAATGTCTCAACTTGCCAACGTTCAACAGATCTCTATTTCTCGCGGCGGAATCGATACTCTCTCGTTCCCCTCCCTTATTTCAACAGATGCATTGTGGCTAAGAAGTACCGAAGATCTCCAGGTCCTTACCCAAATCAAAGCTAAGAATTTCTATATCTTCGGCAACCCTGGTCTGACTAGAATATCGAATTTAGAGACCAATCAAAACTCGGATATGATCATCTCCTTCAATGAGAATTTAAAAAACTTAAACGGGATCACGAGCGACGATGTTGGTAACTTAACGCTTGTGGCCAATGGCTTAGAACAAATCGATTTCAGTGAATTGAAACGTGTCTTTGGAACGATGTTTATCTGGAATAGCACCCTCACCTCGCTGAATGACACATTTCCTCAACTCAGCGAAATCTCAGGCAAACTAACCATTGTTGAAAATAAAGCGCTTGTTTCGGTGACCAACGCCTTTCCTCTCGCAACAAATATCAACGGTCTTTCTTTTGACAATAATCGTCTTCTAAGAAAAGTCAGCGATGGATTTCCTGCACTGCAAGTTGTGAGTGATTTGGAAATCAATAATAACCGTATGCTTCCTCAATGTGACGCCGTGATGTTCTCCACACAATTCATCATTCTGGGTTCTACCCAACTCTCCAACAACGATAACCTGGGCATGTGTCCCAATAATTAATCGCCTAAAATGTCGTTCCAATATCGACACGGTAGGTGTTTTGTTT
>JALSKP010000402.1 GCA_026988815.1 Myxococcales bacterium
TATCCTCTCTGAACAAAGCACCGAAATTGGCGTGGGTTTTAAGGGTAATTATTGGGTTCAGGTTTTTGGGAAGAAGTAGGCTAGTTTACTGTTTTTTCGTTCTCTTATTGCGGGACATTACAAAGCGTATTGAGCTTTGAACTCAAATTATCATCTTCCACACATTCGTTGTGCCGCCCCTCACCATTGGCATCGTAGTCGGTTCTGACTTCCACATCGATTGATTCACCGACCAAATTCGCTGGCGGCGTCCAGTTATACTCCACTTCTTCAATAGCGCCTGGTCCAAGAGGAATCGTGTTTGTGATCGTTTCAATAGCTGTCAAAGCCTCGCCGCTTTTCCCTGCAAAAATTGTTGTTGAAAGCGCGCCTACACGAACGCCAATACTTCCTTTGTTTTCGATCTTGAGCCGGATGATAAAACCTGATGCGGCACATGTGCGTCCGTCTGTGTCCACACTTGAGACAAAGTTCGGTGCGTTGGTAAGATTGCCGCCTTGGACATTTTGACGATAGTTGTTCAAATTTGGGTCTTGCCAGTTTGGCGATTCAACCAAGGGAATCGATCCATCTTCATTGACATTGGTCACGTGATAGGTGTGTTGATTCCAAATTTTCCGTGTTCCCACCCAGCGATTTTGGACGTCTTTGAAGACGCGAATACCTTTGGATCCCACATCTTGGCCTTCGAATTTGAAAGCGTAATCATTCGCGGCGACGACAATTTCAGCTGAGCCGTCATTATCGACATCCACGATCACCGGGTATTCGAACAAGGTTCCTGAGGTGTTTTCTTCCTCGAGTAAAATCTCGGGATCGTTGAAGCCGTCGTTATCCGCATCTACGCCCGTTCCAGTTCCAGAATAGACGCGCAAATAAGCCTCGTCGTTGTAAACGACTTCTGCTTTGCCATCGCCTTCAAAATCGAACACGGAGCTTCCGGTTACAGCGCTCGAAAAGTCTTTGGTTTTATGCGCCCATAGAACGCTGCCGTCGGTTTCGAAAACCAGGTAATACCATCTCGCCGCGATGCCGATTTCGGGTTGTCCATCGCCATCAAAGTCGGCAATCGTAGGCGGCCCACCTCCGGGTCGACAATTGCGATGTTCAACGCACTGACCAAGGTAACATAGCGCTGGCCGCGGTCCACATTCGGCGCTCGTGGCGCACACAACGCCTGGGGTACAATCTGCACCCGTAAGCGCCATGATGCGTTCGGCATCAATGGGGATATTGACTCGAATAATTTCGCTTTGGTCGTCGTCATAAATCGCGAAGGTACCGTCGTTTTCCACCGATACAATTTCGGGTTTAGAATCGTTATCCAGATCTGCAATTGCCGTATAACCGAAATTGCCTTGGATGCTAAAACCTGCACATCCACTTCCATCAACTGCCGTAGCGTCGACGAGGGTGTACCCGCTTTGCCCAACGATGATCTCTTGTCTGCCATCTCCGTCCAAATCGACGATAAGAGGTAGTATCGAATGGGTATCAAATCTACAGATCGTTTGTCCGGTGGACGAAAGGACGTCCTGCCCGGTGACGATTTCTGCGCCCCCTACACCATCCAGATTGGCGATTGCCGATCCGCCGGAACGATTACCGACCGCGGTGGGGTTGAACCACTTGACGACGCCTTCGTTGGTGAGCGCATAAACGCCGCCGCCCTCATTTGGAGGGGCCTCGATTATGATTTCTGGGATGCCGTCGTAGTCGATGTCCCCGATAGAAGGAGTAGAATCTGCGCGTATTTCAAAGGGCGCGGCGAGTCCAGTAGAGGACCAATGCTCGCTACCGTCGGCGCCGCTTATCACGCGAAGAACACCGTGTCCGTAGTGGTGAGAGCCCCCCGTCCCAGTTGGCCAAAATGTCGAAAACACGATATCCGGAATGTCGTCTTCATCGATTTTCCCATCTCCGTTATCGTCTGTTAAGTTGGCGACCGCAGGCATCATCATCACCTGATCGTACTCGGGACTCACTTGGGAGCCCGTCCAACTATAGGCTTCGACCGGCTCAAAGACCCCAATGGGGGGCAAAAAGGTACAGGAGTTTGGATTGAGATCGTTTTTAATACATTTGTTTAAAGTCGGTTCGCAAAACGAATCGCGAGGGCAGGGCGTGTCATCGTCGCACATACCTCCGGGGATGATACATTTTTGAAACAAACAAACTTCATCTTCTCCTTCACAACACAGTCCCATGCCAGCATCGCCAGGGCACCACGTGTTTCCTTCCAATTCGCACAGAGCTGAGGGAAGGGGTTCATCGATGCCACATTCTTGATTTACAAAATCGAGACATTCTAGGCCTGCCTGACAATAAATAGCGCCGCATCGAGGGCCGTTGTTTTTACCAATGCAGATCGAGGATTCGCAAATCTTGGACTCGCATTGCGCGTTCTTCGAACATACCTCTCCATTCATTTTTTTATTTGAGGGGGTTGTACCGTTGTTTGAGGCAATCGTTCCATTATTGGTACCATTGTTATTCGTGTTTCCCGATGGGGTTGTTGTGTCTTGGCA
>JALSKP010000403.1 GCA_026988815.1 Myxococcales bacterium
GTACTTCTCAATGCTCCTACCGCGGACTATAAAACACCTTTTCCTTCTCCTTCTTTTTGGGTTCCTTTTTCTCCCAAGTAAGAATAGTTTCGCCCAAGAGTACCATGAACTCGAGCACGATCTTGTTCTAGACGGCGTTATTGCCGGAACGGGACTCGTCTTTACTGCCCTGGCCGAATCGGTCTTAAAGAAACCACTTGCCAAAGAAACCTGTGGTTGGTGTTCTCCTCCCGAATTCGATCTGGGTGTAAGAAACGCATTAAAATGGGACAATACAAAACTTCCACTAACGCTTAGTGATGCCATAGCGGCATCGGAATTTTTTGGCACACTCGGCGCATTGGCGCTTATCGACCACAACAAGAATGGCGGTCTTGACCTTATTAGCCAAGACTTCATCCTAATGACCGAAGCCGTTGCCACGACAATGGTCTTCACCAATATTATTAAATGGACCGTCGGCCGCCAACGTCCCTTTGCCCACTTTAACGGCGATGAACTTGCTGCAAGTGAAAATAATCTTTCTTTTTTTTCGGGTCATTCCTCCCTAAGCGCCTCCGTTGCTGCGGCGAGTACAACATTGGCCTTATTGCGAGGATATGACGAAGTGTGGTGGATATTGGGCATCACGGGAACGATGGCATTGACAACAGCGTACTTCCGAGTCGCTGGCGATGCTCATTATTTTTCGGATGTCATTTCTGGAATTCTTATCGGTACAACCTTTGGCGTCGGCATTCCCCTCCTTTTTCACGGAAGAAAGGGAGCCAAACCAAGTAAACAAACCCAGCAGATAAAACTGGGCTTATCTTCGGTTAATTTCCAACTTACTTTCTAAAGAATTATTGTTGCGAACGTTCGTTCACTAAATTAAGTACGAGATCGACAACCTCTTTCACTTCGTACTCCGTAGAATCCACTTCCACAGCATCATCGGCCTTTATAAGGGGAGACATTGTTCGTGTCCGATCCCTTTTATCACGTTTTACAATTTCACTTAGAACGGTTTCGAATTCAGAGTCCTCTCCGCCACGTCGCATTTGTGCGACACGTCTTTTTGCTCGAGCTTCCGCACTGGCGGTTAGAAAAATCTTAACCTCCGCTTTTGGAAAAACAACGGTTCCGATATCGCGTCCTTCTAAAACAGTATCCCCATTTTGTCCGATTTCTCGTTGAAGTTCTAAAAGGGCCAGTCGAACTTCGGCAAATGCCGAAACGATACTCGATGCATCACTAACCTTTGCCGTCCGAATCTCTTTTCCTAACTCCTCGCCGTTACAACTGACCGTATTTTCGCCGTTGTGAAGTTCAAACTTGAAGTTCAAAGTCGATGCAAGGTGAGCCACACTAGAGGCATCCTTGAGATCAATATCAAGATCCATAGCACGTTTAGCAAGGGTTCTATACATCGCTCCGGTATCGATTAATTGATACCCAAGATGCTTTGCAACTTCTGTTGCAATCGTAGATTTACCGGCTCCAGCGGGCCCATCAATTGCGACAATCACGAGTGTTTTTTCCTTTTTGAGAACGAAACGAAAAAACCTAGTAGCAGGATTAAGAACAGCGGGCCTTTGGGATCTGACTTTTCAGTAGACATGCACCCACATCCGCCTCCACTCAATTTTCCATCGGCTTGATCCACACCTGAATCGCTTTCGACATCGCCACCTCCTAAATCGCTATTAGCGATATCTTTTCCAATGTCTGCGTTTCCAGAATCAGAAAATCCCATGTCAGCACTATCCCCCGTATCTGGACAGCCTACGACTGTCACTTCAAAAGAGACCGGATCGGAGTCCAAGGTTGCATTTTTTACGATGAGCGAAAAAGTCAGAATGGTATCAACATCAACTTTGGGAGAGCTAAAGCTCAATTCTTCAAGAGAGGTATCAACACCATCTAAAACATTTGGACCGCTATCCTGCGTCCAGACATATCTCAGCGCTGCACCGGCAGGATCGCTTGATTGGCTAGCACTAAGGATATGCGTGGCAAGACACATCGATTGCGATTCTCCACTGATTAGAGCGGTCGGCTTGGCAGTGATACAGATCTGATTCATATCGCAGCTCGCGCCCATTTCACAATCGGCATCGACCGTACATGAAGTGAAGCAAAGGTTCGTATTGGCATCGCAACTATAGGCGCCACAATCTGTAAGATTGGGAATTTCCAAACATTGACCACCACCATCACAGGCAGAGGTTTTGAAACCATCACCGGAACACATTGCCTCACCACATACCGTCGCTCTAGGAAGATTGGACCAGTCGGCGGTGCTCTTTGCGGTGTCACAAATTTGGCATCCATTATCGGCAACGCTTCCGTTGGCATATGAAACATCACCTATCGTACAGCTTGCTTGGCCACTGTAGATGTAAAAGGCACCTTGATCTGTTTTGAAAGAAACTGCCGATACGGCTAGATCGGAAAAACCATCGTTGTTAACGTCGCCTGTGTCAACCGCATCGCCAAATCTTGATCCTTGGCCAGCGTTGTTGGTCGACCACGCCGCAGAATC
>JALSKP010000404.1 GCA_026988815.1 Myxococcales bacterium
TCCATTGTCAATCTACTCGCTAGAGTCGTCGAGGCGTTTCACGGAGGTAAGGTTGCCGAAAATGAACTCGGGATTTTAGGTAGAATGCAGGACCCGAATTTGGAACTCTTCTGTGAGATTTCGACGAGAATGCTTCATTCAAATTACCTATATCCGAATCGAAGCATCACCCTCGACCCACGTCAGGAGGGCAAGCTGGTCGCACTTATGAGCGATCTCAAACGCGGGGGAAGACAGGAAGACTACTTTCTCAATCTCGGTGAACTGGCTATCGCTCGGGCTCGGCGTTCCAAAGATACAATGGTGCGTATCTCGGAGTTGACCTGGATGGTTTGTACCCTGTGGGTGCGTGGAGAGAGAAAAGAAGCCCAAACAACAATTGAAAAATTACTAAGTCAGTTTAGTTATTTTGGACCAGCGATTAAACTTGCCAAGTTCTTCTCAGAGGCCAATCAAGATTGGGAATCGGCCGCCAAATGGTATTCTCGCGAAATCGAATTTTCAGATTCGCCAAATCTTGTTGCAGAAAACCGCGTCCGACTCTCCAAAATTCAGACTGAATATCTTAGAGATACACATGGAGCATTGGAGCAACTTGAACAACTTTTAGAACAAAATCCAGGGCATCCGACCGCCTTTTTTGATTTAAAAAGAATCCTACTTCGTAAAGGTGACTACCAAAACTTGATCGGCCATTTTAGGAATTACGTCCGTGTTATCGAAGATAAGCAGGAGCAAAAAGAATGTTTAAATGAGATGGCGATGATTTCAAATCAACACCTCAGGGAAGTTGAGGATGCTATCCAATTTTACAAAAGGTCGATCGAAATTGATGGCAATCAACCAAGAGAATTGCGGATTCTGGCCGAGGCCTTGGAGAACAAAAACCTTTTTCTTGAGTCGATTGAGCGTTATTCTGCCGCCGCTGAATTGAGTGATTCGAAACTAAAATCTAGGATTTGGAAACACGTTGGCGAGCTCCACGAGATTCGCATGAAAAACGACCAAGAGGCACTCAACGCTTATAAAAAAGCGCTCAGTGCCGATCCGGGGTCAACTGAGCTTTACGAAAGGATCGCGCGGACAAGCGAAAAAGTTGGCGCTTTTAAGGAAGCTGCAGAAATGCTGATAAAACTTCTTTCGACCAAAGTAGACGAAAAATCGAAGCTCAATGCTCGGATTGGAATCACACGACTTGGAAAGAAAAGTGGCGATTCACCTTCTGCATTTTTGAATAATGTAAGGGAGGTGTTATTGCATCATCCTTATCATAAAACCTCTATTGAAATTGCGCGTAAGGAAATTGCAAATTTCCCTGGCCTCGACGAAACTCTCTTCTTCGATGATCTTGTACAGGAATTATTGCGCAGAGATCCGGTGAGAGGGTTGACTTCGGCTTTTAATATCTCCCACATTCTCGGCGATTTCGATAAGGCATTTTGCTTGTCGGCGATTGGCGGTGGGCTTGATATTAAGAACGAAAAAATGGAGGTATTTTACAATGCGCGAGCCACGACCCGTCATTGGCCTCAGAAAGCGATTCCACGTGAACTTGCGAACACGCTTTTACCTGACGATATCTCGCCGCAAGTATTGGAGTTCTTACGCCTCGTGAGAGAGGGCGTCTTCTTGGGACTCTATAAAAATCCGGAAGTGGAGAAAGTGAAGGCGAAACATCGTATTTCAAATTCGAATCATTTGCTCCTTAATTTGGCGGAAAAATGGCCGAGTATTTTTAATCTTTCCTTGTCCCATATCTCCGTAAAGGAGGGCGTGCCGAGCTATACGATCGTACCCGATGGGGTTAAAGTGAGCATTGTTTTGAACTCTCGTTGGCTTAAGGAAAACGAACCCTCTGAGCTCCTTTTCCCGATGGGTCGCGATTTGGCGGCATATTCGATGGGCGTTGCACCATGGAACGAGTTTGATCTCGATACGCAACTTTCGTTGCTCATCGCAATTATTTCTAAATATGTTGTGGAATGGAATCACGTACCTCGGAAGCATCTTCCACAAACACTCGATTTCACGAAAACAAGTCGTTGGCTGGGAAAGCAAGACCGGAGAATTGCGGCTTACGCAATCGAGATTTCGGCCAGAAACAACGCTGCATCGTTGAAGGCGCAGTTGTCGTCTTTGTCGTCCTCGCTTGAGCGTTTTTCGGGATGTCTTATCGACAATCCCCGTCATCTCATTCAATCGAATTTGCTGAAAAAAGATACAGGTGCTTTTCCGGGGGCGTTTTTTCTTCGTCCCGAGATCCAAGGTCTTCGTAAGGAATTGCGAACAGCGATTGAGTCGTGAGAAATCGTGTTGCTTTTCTTCGAGGGATTAATGTCGGAGGCCATAAGAAAATAAAGATGGCCCAGTTGAGGGAGCTTTTTGAGGCTGAGCATTGTGCGTTCGTGAAGACCTATCTTCAAAGCGGAAATGTTGTTTTCTACAGTAAAAAAGATCCACGGGATTTGGAAAAAATATTGGAGGAGGCCATCGACCGAGTGTTTTCTTTTGACGTTG
>JALSKP010000405.1 GCA_026988815.1 Myxococcales bacterium
TTGTTTTTATTTTTTCTTGAATCGATACGATCTTAGTTTCCATTTTTTCTCCTTTGAAATGGGAGCGGAAATCATGAGATGTTGGTTTAAGATTTCAAGAGGTGGTACGGCGAGGATTTACAGTACAATTGCATGCTCGCATGGTTGGATAGAGATACATTGGGTGGGCGTATTTTATATACGTATTTCAAAGTACACTTGTCGAACAATGCTAGACCTGACGTCGTATGGGATCCAAACGGGGTTAAAATCCGTGGTGGCACAAATACCTATACATCGCCAGCTCTCGGTTTTTTTGGTGGGAAATTTCATCTTTCATGGCGGAGTTTTTATAACACCTTATACACCTATTCGAGTGCGACGCCGTACTCCTGGAATTGGATTGACTCTGAAGCCCCGACAGACAGTCTATTCGGTGCGCCGTCCTTTATCCACCAAGCAGGCAAAGAGGCTGCGTTAGTTTACAATACGATTAATAACTGAGGTCCAATTATGAAACAAACAAAAATTCTACTATCTGTTTTTCTCTTCCTTCTTTCATGTCAAACGACTGAGCAGTCTCCTGAATATGGGTATCGCCATTCCACGCACCAAAATAATTTTGCGGAAGACGATGCATGGGTAACAACCTGTTCGATGGCCGGTCCCGAATCTCATGTAGTGATCGCAACGCTGGTATCCTCCACATGGGAGAAACGCGTTTGCGGCGAGGAGCTTCCTGAATCGAGATTTCGATATCTTATTGACGTTTCCACTCCCATTTTAGATGCGAAAAAAGGAAGAATGGAGTTATTGGGGCAGCAGCACTTCGAATGGTTGCCCAAAAGTGCGCAACCAGGAGACAAGTTCCTGATCGCATACCGAACAGAGCGAGGCCATAACTTTCTGCTACAATGGGTAGAAATGTTAGAGGGGGAAGTTAATGTTGAAGAGAGACAAGCCACGCTTCCATCGAATTTCGGTAAACTGGTTGCCGCCATTCAACAACAGCGAAGATCAAAGTGCACGACAAAATATAATGGGTTCACGTCGCCTTTTGATAGTTTTATACGCCCGTGGAGCCACAGGGTTTGTGGTGGTTCGGTCGATCCAATTCAAGAACCACCTATTTCCAACGGAGTCGATCTATGAAGAATACCATGATTTATATAGCCGCATTAATTTTTGCCAGTTGTGGGACAGAGGACCCCGGGATAGCACCCATCTCACGGACATCCCCCGATATAACACGGACGTCCCCAGAAGTGTGCGATAATGAGCGCCCAAACCAAAATTTTGATCCGGTTAATTCGCCACCCAGTACGAATGGCGGCTGCGATAGTGATGCTAAATGTACTGAAGGATTAAATGGGCGGTGCCTCCTCGACTCCAATTTTGGGCGTGAATGCACTTACGATGGATGTTTTAACGATGATGATTGTGGGACCGATACCGTGTGTAGTTGCGGGCAAGATCGACATTCAGATTCTAAGTTTGGAAGAGCCGACGAGAATGTCTGTGTTAGCGCTGCTTGCCGGACAAATGAGGATTGTGGGGACGAATTTTGTAAACCTAACTCTGGCCAATGTCATGAGGGAAGAGGTCGTGTGTCTCAATATTTTTGTACAACTGAAAACGATGAATGTCGTAACGACTCCGATTGTTCAGATGATTTGATTTGTTCTTTTTCGCCCGATTTAAAACATTGGCGCTGCGTTTCTGAATGTCAATAACGCTGATCCAAAATCATCCTCAGTCCTTGTCTATGTCGTCAAACCGTTCTGGAGCTTTGCAACGTGTAGGTAATTATCATAAAAACCGCTTCTAAATGTGCATCCTTCAAAATGAAAAGGCGAGTAACACTTTGCACAAAAGCGAACCATACATGGAAACAACTTTGTTTGAATTAATCACTATGATTCAACAGTTTACGATGGGCGGTGGGAAACTGAGACAAAAACGGTCGTTTTTGTCATAGGTGATTATCGGTTTTTTGATTTTACGTAAACCCTAGCGATTTGGTAGCAAAAAGACTGACAAAACTTAAGACAAAAGGGTCATCACGATTTTTGGTATAAATGCATGTCAAAAGTATCACTTGTTGAGTGGGTTTGAGTGAATGAGTGTGTTTGAGTTGTTTTCGTGTCTGAAGGAAGGTAAATCCTCGCCGTGCCCCGTTTAACGATCAAAATACCATTTCGTGAGGTAAAAATACACTTCCTGGATTGGCAATCCCTCGGTGAGCAGCTTCTTTAAGATAATCCGTCGGATTCACGCCGATGTGTTTCGCCGTTTCGACAAGCGAGTAAAAGATAGCCGCTACTTTCGTTCCCTCCACAGATTTAGATCCGTAGTGATTTTTTCGACCGATCACAGGACCGCGCAGACTTCGTTCAGTCAGATTATTATCGAGCCAAATTTCGTCGTCCGTTAAAAATAAAGTCAAAGAAGCTTTTGCATTTAACGTGTAGTTGACCGCACTTTGAAGGTTCGATTTTGGACGCCTCGCCAGGCTTAATAAATAGG
>JALSKP010000406.1 GCA_026988815.1 Myxococcales bacterium
AGGGAGGCATCTTCACCGCTCGAAAAAAGCCATATTGTTTTACCACTTTATTTTGCCTCCTATCTATTCGAAAAAATATCTGAGACTTAAAAGCGTTCTTTCGAGTCATTTTTTAAGACAGCATTTCTTGAATTTTTTTCCCGCTCCCACAAGGGCATTTTTCGTTCCGCCCGACCTTGGGTGTGCGATGAACAACGGCATGTTGAACATTGAAAGCGGGCACATCAAAGTGGGCGAGGCGGAAACGATCATAAAGCGCTTGAACTTCATGCACGATCTTGTCGAGAATTTTCGCGTACACTTTTTTGAAATCCTCTTCGTTCATGGTTTGGTCTTCGACAAAGCCCTTAGTTGCGAGAATGGAACTGAAGGTTTGGACAAATGTACCCCTATCAAACTCGATACCAAATAGCAGGATGGTGGTGGTGTGGTCGCTAACAAATTCCACGTCCTCTTGTTTGACCTTCCAGAGTTCTTTTCCACGCAAAAAACCCTCGCACCAAATTTTTGGATTGGCCTTGTATTTTTCGTCAGATAAAAAAAGGGGCTCAAAATCGCGGCTCCCTAAACCTGCTACAATGTCATTGTTCATCGTTAGCGCTAGCTCAAAAAACGCGGCGAAATCGTCTTTGCTTTCCCACCGAACATCCCTCTCGCCCCAAATTTGGGGCAACCAAAGAGAAGGAGAAATTGGTTTGGGCGCGCATATTATCGCCGTCATAAAACCATGAAACTCAGACGTATCCCAAATCGAAGTTTCACTGCCGTATTCGAGTAAGTACCACTGAATGACCTCGAACAAATCTTCGCTTTCGCGCAAATGGTCGTAGGGTTCTGAGCGTAGCGTTTCAAAAATCTCCCATTCCGAGAAGAGATCTGAAGAATAATCAGGTCGTGGCGTCGAGCGTTCTTTACGAATCCCAAGTTGAATTTCCACATCTTCTAAGTCGCCGCACCACGCATTGATAACGTGCGCGTTGGCAAAACAAGAACGAATATCGTCAATGGCCTCCTCTGCTTTTAAGGTACATAAAGAGGCTATCACACTCGTATTTGCGGCACTGTCGTCGTTGTGTTCCAATAAAAATGTACGATAGAAGTTTACGATATCCTCCCTCAAAGCGTCATTCATTTTTCCAATTTCACTAAGGGTCTCACACGCGAGACTTCGCCCGTCTAGCCCTTTGGTAGTATCGCAAAAATAGGTTTTTAAGAGTGAAACAGACGATGCCCCAGAATGTGCCATCATCCTAGGGAAATTCATGAGCAACCATTCGCTTTCACAATAGGTGTTCAAGAATCCCACCAACACTTTCGACGCAACTTTACTTTGCATTGCAGCAAGGATCAAAAAGGCGTGTTCGGCCAGAGAATAATCCCAGACTTCTGCGTCCTCCAGGGTATCGATGAAAGTTTTCTTTAAGACAGCGATGTCCGAAGTTCCGAATCCGAGCATCGAATAATCGTTGACAGGTTTACCTTTTAGAATATTTAATCGTTCGAATATATCTTCCATGAATCTCTCGTTATCGGTTTATCGGTGTTGAGTATCTAACGTGTTCGCATTCTTTTGGGAATAGTTTTTCGTTGTTCCTTCTTCCTCATGTGGCGGCTAGTGTGATCCATATCAGCGGAATTTTGAGAGAACTTGCTTTCGTTGACGCCCCCGGCAGCAGAGCTGCACAAATGACCCTAGTCCTCGGCGTTCTGTGTCGCTCCGCCAAGGCGTCCTCCATCCATGGAGGCGTCTCCCAGAGGTAGAAAGGGACTACCGTTCCCGAAAACAAATAACCGATCTCGAGCGCGAGTCGCCGAAACATACATTAAACATCGTTCGCCGATAAGATGCTCCTTCTTCGTGATCTCATCGCCGTAACCATTCAAAGGATCAGAGGCATCGTCCCTTCCTGTGCACCGCATAAAATAACACATGGAAACTCCAAGCCTTTCATACGATGCATGGTCGCAATTCGAATTCCCTCACCCAATTCAGAAACCGAATCGCGATTAACCTTGGCAATTGAAAACCCTGACGACTCAAGCGCTTTTCTGTAGGTACCCAACAATCTTTCGCTCCGCGCGGAAACGCAAATCCATCCTAATTTGTCCGGCCCATTTTCTTCTAGATAGGATTTCACCGAACTCACAAGGCATTCGAATTTCGGAATCGTGCATTCATACAGACGGCAGAGAACGAGCAAAACATCTTCGTCTAAAACTCAAAACTTTGATGCCCGAGATCGAAGATCCAATCATTTTAGACTTCAGAGATGTGAGGCTTTGGCCGCTGCTCTTTCCGAACAACCAAACATCCTCCCCAGGCGGACACTATGAAAAAAGTCGTACTTCTTTTTACTATCCTCAATTTGTTTTTCGTTTCAAATGCCTTTGCGCAAGAAGCGCCACTTCCAGCGTTAAGACAGGCTTGCGAAACTGGAAACGCAAAATCTTGCGCTTATCTTGCCTACCTCTATTCGGAGGGGAAAAGAGTGAAGGAGGATCCA
>JALSKP010000407.1 GCA_026988815.1 Myxococcales bacterium
AATCGCACTACTATTTCTGAAATGGGTTTGGTAAACGGGAATCACCTTACAGGGATTTCCATGGGTCCCTTCGGACAAAGCAGCAACGCTCCGCGGCGAGCCGAGCAGTTCAAAAGATAGGAGACGCTCTCCTTTGTAATAATTTGAAAAATCCTTGAAATCTAAAAAACTCTCCGCGTCGACATCATAGCAAACTTTGAGCTTTTCTTTTGTCTTCGTTCCAACAACAAAAGTCCGGATATCGGGCAGGTCAATCTTTTGTATGAAAAGAGAATCGACCGCGCGAGGACTAAAAAAACACATTGCATCATGCTCGCCCTCAAGATCCTTTTGTTCAATTTTAAGAAAGCTCACTTCAAGAAGGGGACGATGGTCAAGGGTAATACCTTTTCGTTTTTCGGGCAGACTCAGGCCGGTATGAAGCACTCGAATCATGAGTGTCGAAGAAGTTCTTGAGCACCTTTTTCGATAAAGCAGGCAGCCATTTCTTCAGCCATCGAAAACACAGAAGACCCAGTAACATGTTGGGTCAAAACTTGGCTTCCATCTTGGTTTGAAATCCAACCACTGAAGGTCCAAGATGTATCATCTTTTTTTGCATAGGCACCAAGACTGACCGAACATCCCCCTTCGAGCATATTCATGAATTTGCGTTCGGCGGTGCAAGCCTCAATGGTTTCTTGATGAAACACCTTTTCGAAAAGTTCTGCTAGATCGTGTCGTCCTTCTTTGGCCTCAATCCCAATTGCGCCTTGGGAAACAGCCGGAACATAGGTTTGGGCATCCATGATTGAAAAAGAAAGATCCTTTCTTTCCAGTCGGTCAATCGCCGCCGCGGCCATGATAATACCTGCCCATCCGCCCTCTTCGAGTTTGCGCAATCGGGTGTCAATATTTCCACGCAAGTCGACAAAGGAAAGGTTTGGAAATTGAGATAGAATTTGCGCACGACGTCGTACGCTGCCAGTGGCAATGATGTCTCCGGGTTGAACCTCGGATAGATCTTTATAGCGATTAGAAATAAAAGCGTCATTGGGGTTGGCACGTTTGGGGGACCCTATCCATTCCAATCCATCGGGTAGAGCGCTCGGTAAATCTTTGAGTGAGTGGACAGCGATATCGACGCTGCCCTCATGCAGAGCGTTTTCCAGTTCGAGTGTGAACAAACCTTTTCCACCAATTTCGGGGAGGGGCTTGTCTCGAATTTTATCGCCGGTGGTATCCATCTTTACTATTTCAACCTCAAGACCCGGATTGAATTTTTTGAGAAGGTCGGCAATATAGTGGGTCTGCCAAAGTGCAAGTTTTGATTTCCGGGTTCCGATTTTCATTCGATTATTTTCCATCATTGTCTTTATCTAAGTGAAATAAAGCGCGGATGAGTTCCACATCCTCGCCTTTTAGGGTGTTCTCTTCTACGGCTTTTCGCAGATAGGAAATCGGATTATGTAATAATTTCTTCGTCAGCTTTTTACTAAACTGGTTTAGTAACTCTTGCTCTTTTTCAGAAATTCTATTTTCTAAGGCCTCGACCTCTTGTACGCGTAAGGCTTCGAAAAATTGAGCCAATCCTGCGATGGTGGGTCGAACGCGAATGGTTTTTAGCCACGACTCCCATTCGTCCAACATCGAATCGATAATCAATTCTGCTTTTGGAATTTCTGCTTGTCTTGTCGAAAGGTTATCTCGAATCACGTCTTGTAGATCGTCAATATTGTAAAGGTAGACGCCCGAAATTTTGGCAATTTTGGGGTCGATATTTCTGGGATTCGAGACATCGATGAGAAAAAGAGGCTTGTATCCCCTTCCCTTCATCACCTCTTTTAAGGCTTTATAGTTGATGAGATAGTCGGTTGAGCCGGTTGCAAAAAACATCACGTCGGCCTTTTTACAGACCTCGATAAGGTTGTTTAATGGGTAGTATTTACCCTGGTATCTATCGGCCAAACGCTTGCCCCTTTCCTCACCGCGATTGACAACAGTGAACCGATTGGCGTGGTTGGCTTTGAAATGTTCGGCGGCGCTCTCACTTGTTTCGCCAGCACCAACAAGGGCAATTTCTAGTTTTTCAAAACTACCAAAAATTCTTTTTGCCAGGGCGACCGAGGCCGAACTTATTGAAACCGCACCTTCGCATAGCGAGGTCTCGGTTCTCACGCGTTTTCCCGTACGGATAGCAAATTGGTAGAGACGATCTAAAACAGGAGACTTCGCTTGCCCAAGGATTTGACGATGAACATTTTTGACTTGGACGAGAATTTGGTCCTCACCGAGGGCAAGACTTTCCATCGACGAGGCGACTCGGAAAAGATGGCGAGCGGCCTCTCTACCGACTTCACCCTTGGGTTGGGGGGCGGCCCCAATATCAATTTGTTTGGCGCCCTCTACAAAGTCTTTAATACCTCCCCATTCGAGATTGGGATCACCGTAATAGTAAAATTCGGTACGATTACAGGTCGATAAAACTGCAATCTCTCCACCATATTT
>JALSKP010000408.1 GCA_026988815.1 Myxococcales bacterium
CCGCTCTTTTTGTTTTTAATCGTCTCCGCAATGGGAAAGACGACAATAATCCGTATCGTTTCCACGCGTGGATTTTACCCAAAATGAACGTGAGTGCGGAGAAGAGGGGAGGGCGAGCGACGCGATATTCTCAAGTTCATCCAACGAAGATGGCGGCAGGGGACCTGCGTATTGCCTTTGCATCGATTACACCGATCGAGAAAGGTTTTTTTCTAACGACGGTGGACCCTTCAAATTGGAAAAAAGAGGTGGTTGCTTTGTTTTCAGGGAAAACGCTTACTAAAACGGCGTTATCGCTTTTAAAAAAGGAAAAACAAAGAGCGGGCCATCACGCGACCGGAGTGCTTCGTAATAACGGTCCCTTTCGTTTGATGCTTCAACGCGTTTTTATGGGGTATTCTTTTAGTCGTATTCGTTTTTTGAAAAGTCCGGAGTTCGATTATTGGGAAGAGTATTTAAAGGAAATATCGTTTTACGAAAATGGCCTGGATAAAGAGGTGGAGGGGTGGAGCTATCGATTGATCGATTCCGCGGAGGCCCTTCAAGAATGTGTGGCTTCGCAGAAAGAGCTGGCGATGATTTTGACGATCGAGGGTGCCCATACCTTCTCGGTGAAGGGCGATGATAGCATTGAAAAGGAGAGCATTATTCTCTCGAGAATCGCAGATCTAAAAGCCCAAACCTGGCCCGTATTTTTCATTACTTTCTCTCACCATTTTTACAATGGTCTTTGCGGACACGCAAAAAGCATCATGGATTCAGGTTGCTTGATCATGAATCAGGAAGAAGGATTAGGAGAAGGGTTTACTACATTGGGTTGGCGAGCGTTGCGAGAGTTGCTGTCCATTGACGACAAAAATCGTGATCTAGATGGGGCTCGAATACTTATCGATTGTAAGCATATGTCACCTTTGGGTCGTAAGCAGTTTTACGAAAATATCGTAACACCCTATAACCGAAGACGATCGAAAAAGAGAGAGAAAATTCCGGTTATCATTAGTCACGCGGCCTATAATACTTTTTCTACGCTTGAAGAACTTATCAATAATATTGACCAAGAAGACGACGATTTTTGTCGTGAGGGTTTTCTGGCCTGGGGAATTAATTATTGTGACGAGGATATCCGCATTGTGGTGCAATCGGAGGGGTTGATTGGACTCTGTTTTGACCGCAGGATTTGTGGCGTTCGAGCGAGCGATAGGTTGACGACATCCTTTGTTAAAAATGCTTTAATCAAGCAGATTATCGCGACGGTGGAGGTGGCGTGGACCGACGAGTCGCTGTCGAAAAAAGAGAAAACCAGGATTTGGAATTGTATTAGTATAGGAACGGATTTTGATGGTCTTATCGATCCCCTTCCTCGCTATTCTAGTGCCACTTCATTATCGCTTTTTGCCGAAGATCTAAAAGAGGCGCTTGAGTTAGCCTCCGAAAAATATGGTATTCTAGAGATTGGAGTAGAGGAAATCGTAGAAAAAATAAGTTGGAGAAATGCCTATGATTTTGGCTTAAAACATTTGAAGGGAAATCAAAAGCTCTAGACTGGTGGGCTCCTACTCCATTTGAGGAAGGTCGTCGAGAAAAGCTTGCACCTCGCTTCAGCATTCTGTTAGAATCTCCTCATGAAGCAAAAACAAATATTTATTGCCGCTCTCTTTTTTACAATAACAGGTTTCAGCAGGGCCGGGTTTTCTCAGACCCAAGCCCAAATGAAAAAGCTTGATGCGGGAGACATTATTATATCTCTCAAAGAGGATTCTGGTTCCGAAATTCCTAAAGCGCATTTGATTGCCGTCGTAGATTCAGCGCCCTCAAAGGTGTGGGAAATCGTTTCGAACTGCAATAAATTCAAACAACGCATGCCGCGAATCGCCAATGCTAAAATCGTGAGCGTAAAGGGTAAAAGGGTAACCTGCGATGTTGAAATTGATTTGCCCTTTCCCCTCTCAAATCTTCACGCAAAAACCGTCGCGCTTCATCAGGCGGGTCCCAAGGTATGGACGCGGAAATGGAAACTCGTTGATGGAGATTTTGATTTTAACAACGGCAGCTGGAAATTGAGTTTCTATAAAGATGATCCCAATCGTACTTATGTGGAGTATCGTATTCACGCAAGTCCCAAAACCTCGGTTCCCGTCGGCGTGAGAAAGATGCTTCAGAAAAGTTCGCTAAAGAAAATGATTATAAATATTCGAGAACACGCCAAAAAACTCTAACCCTTATTTTCCCTTAAGGGAGAATCGTGACGAAAATTTCCCGTCATTTTCCGCCACTTCAAACTTTTCCATCTCGGGAATCCCACTCATGCTGAAAGATTTGTATGTATTGATGGCATCTCGATCAATTTCAAAAATCTGAAAGAGCAAGGTTGTGGTGGCGTAGGAAACGCCATCAACGGAACCCAAGACAAACACCGCCAAGTTGTTTTGCGAATCAAATGCAATTTGCACTTCCTCTGCGTTCTGGAGATCATCCT
>JALSKP010000409.1 GCA_026988815.1 Myxococcales bacterium
AAAGCGATGGAGGAGAATCAGTGCACCGCATTTAGTGAAAGGAATATTAAGTAACGACGTTTACGAAAATGGAGTCAAGGTAGATGCCGCTTAATTTATTAGATCCCCAACATTTGACAATATCTCGTTCATTTGTGTGTGTCCTTGGTAATAAATAATCCTACCGGACTGACACGAAATTTCTAACACTCCTAAAAAAAACGCAACCTCGATTTTGGGGACGGTAGCTTTTTTAAATACTCTTGGCGCACTCGGATATTTTCGAGAGCGATGGGGATATCCTGAAAGTTATTTATTGTTGTCGGTGACGATTTTACCATAACAACCGACCAAAAGATGCATCTTGGCAATATTCTCGCCTCTATAGTTTTAATTCGAAAAATACTTCACATATCTATGAACTGCTGCATCTAGCCATAGATCGAGCTGCGTCCTTTGCTCGATACTAAGTTCTCTAATGGCATCTGAGTAATCATCATCAAGCATATACTCTTGAACCAATTTCATACCGAATTTGTGGTTGATATTCTCTGGATCTTGAAAGTACATCTCAAGGGTTGCATGAACGAAATCATCGACACCATCAACCCATTCATCAACTCCTGCTGCTTCGCTGAATGGACAAACAACCTCATCGAAAAGTGAAGCCGGAGCATCGCCTCTATACGGGGCTAAAAAGTCATAAAATTGTATCCGCCAAATACTGTAAAGGAAGTTCTCGATATCGTCGATCTCCGTGAAATCATCATCGAGTGGGATTTTGTCTATATAAATTTCAACAAACTCGTTCATGAATTGTGCATCATCAGTAATAAGGTCAATCAGGTCTCCGCCATTTAGCCATTTGTTCAAAGACACGCCGGCACACCCGCGACACGCGGACAAGATTTTCTCTTTCAGTGACTGACCATTTAATTGGAGGGACTCGATGTTTGCAGACGAAAAATTGTTTTCAGACATCAATAAGACGCTCTTTTGGCATTTCTCAATGATTGCCTGCTTGTGATCAGTAATGACAAATTTCCCGGTGAAAAGTGCATCTAACAACTCAGTTTGTGAGATGTTAGAAATGAGAAGTTTGCGTATTTCGTTATTTATCTTCATTTTTCAACTTTTGAGTAGTTTTAGGTCTTGAATTATAGAGCAGCCGTGGGATGAAAACAACGTTCGCTCGCTTTTAAAGAAAGATGTTTGGTGAATTTAGTAGCATCGTCAAAACTTCTCGAAGATTAATAACCATTTCGAACAACCTTCGTGTAACCACTACACTACGTTAACATAAATATATTTTGTCGGACGTTACGCTGTAGTACCCATTTAGAAGTGTCGTGTTTCTCCCCATTAGAAATGTCGTCTTTTTGGAATGGAGGCACCTTGGTTGGAGTCATTTCTATGAGCGGTAAAGAGATCTATCGTGTCGGAATTATTGGTCGTGTTGCAAAGCGCGAAATGCGGCAAAAAACGGCCGGAGAACGATAGGATTAAGTGTCCGACAAGTCCAGCGTTTGGTAGATAGATACCGTCAAGATGGCGCTGGGGCCTTGTATCAAAAAAGCGTGGGAAGGTTGGAAATCGTGTTTTATCGCCGGCGCTAAAACGTGAAGCACTGGACTGGATTCGGAAGCAATATCTGGATTTCGGACCGACCTTGGCGTGTGAGAAATTACGTGAAGTACATGACATTAGGGTTGGCGTTGAGACCTTGCGACAATGGATGATTGGTGCAGAAATTTGGGTTCCAAAAAACGCAAGAGAACGACAAGTACATCAGCCCAGAAGACGTCGACCATGTCGCGGAGAGCTCATTCAGATCGATGGATCGCCTCACGATTGGTTTGAAGGTCGAGGCCCAAAATGCACCTGCTTGTCTTCATTGACGACGCGACGAGCGAAATCGGAGAGCTTTTATTCGTGCAAAGCGAGTCGACCTTTGACTACTTTGAAGCGACGAAAAACTATATTAATCGCCATGGCCGACCGGTTGCTTTTTACACGACAAGCATACTGTTTTCCGTAAAGCACAGAAAGACGACAAGGAATTCAGCGGTGATACGCAATTCGGGCGCGGGCTTGGTGAACTCAATATCGACATTATTTACGCGCTTTTTTCCAGTTCTTCTTACACTTGTTTTTTGGTTAGTCTCTTTGCTCCATTTTTGACAAATTTTCGTCCCAATGAGTTGGGATTTGGTACAGCGCCGGCCGTTGAGTCGATAACTTCAACCATCTCCGAGGTCACACACCACACTTGATTACCTCGTCCTATATAAAAGTACATTTCGGATACTTTGCACGACCTATTTTATTCCATCTCGCATCTTTTTCTTCTCCTTCTTGTAAAAGATTCTCCCACGCATTTTTGGCTCGAGGTATCGGAACACTTTCTCAACCTAACCTCTATTCGCCAAACCAAAGGACCGTAGATATTTCTGTAATCCGAGGACCCATCAAGGTTGCCTTATAACTTCG
>JALSKP010000410.1 GCA_026988815.1 Myxococcales bacterium
GCAAGAATGTGTTCGAAGAGAAGTAGTCCGACGTTGAGATCGCGGGCAAAACTAAAAGAACGGATGGGGGTTGAAGAACGTGGATCTGCATCGCCAGATGCCCAATCAAATTCGCCGGTTAAGGTCACCGCACCGAGTTGGTAATCGAGGATGACTTGCGCGCCGTCTCCGGTGAGGCGTTGTCGTTCTGAGGGTTTGTTTGCCAATGCTGCAAAACCCTCCGAAATTTCTTCTGTGTTTCCATCAATGTGGATGTACTGGGCATTAATAGTAAAATCGTTTATTTTCGTTTTGAAGGCGAAAGGGAATCCAAACAAAGCACTATCAAATTGTTTGTTCCTCAAATGTACAAGGGATTGCGAAATTGAAAAATCTCGCCATTTCAATCCAAACCAATCCGCCGCTGGAACTCGCCATTGCAACGAGGTTCCGATTTGACGGAGATCATCGTCAAAAGTTGCGACATCGTCTTGTTTGAGGAAGTCGTAAAAAAGAGCGAAAATAAGACCTTGGTTTTCTGAACGTACGGGGACGTGGTCTTTGGTTGCCGCGATAGCGTGATAAATCTCGTTAAGTTTGGTTGCGAAGAGGATGCGATCGACGCCGTCGGAATATTCGCTAGCACCAAAACGATTGTGTCGCCCGCCGTCGTGCGCTGAAATTGAGGCACCGTAGTTGAGAGGTTGACGTCCAACGCGCAAAAGACCGATCGGCAGAATAAAATCGGCGTAAAGGTAGTTGATATCCACGACCGATGCTTCGCGCAGAACTGGACCGTAATCTTTTGGATCCAGAGGGTCGCCTCCTTTCCGGACGCCAACTTCCCAGCGTGTTCGGTTGGGGCGCTTGGCGGAAAGGGAGACGCCAGAGTTGGATGCCGGGTCGGAAAGAAAAGTGCCATTATCACCAAATAGAACGCCGTCCAAAACGTCGAGTTGGAGGGTTAGTTTTGCGATTCCTTCCAATCCCGCTTTCACGTTCAACCGTCCTCGTTGTTCGGTCCAGCCGATTTCGCGGATGTTTTCGTCCGACAAGGCAATTGGGTCGATGTGGATAGAACGCAATCGATACTCGGCGTTGACCTCTACATCGATGGGAGCTTTTTTACGAGTCGGAGTTATTTGTTCGGACTCCTCAAATTGAGGTTTTAACTCCTCAGCGTTAAGCGGGAAGCCAATTAAACAGAGCAAGGCTAGATGTAGAATTAAATAAGTAGATCGTCTCATTCCATGAGTGTAGTCACAAAAGCGAGATCTCGCACAGGTTTATTTAGGGTGATGTTGCGTTTATTCGAACTGACTTAAAACGATTCGGGTTGTTGGGCCGACTTTGCCGGTTGCCCAGATAACCATTGCCTCTCCCGACCTTGCCATCGAAACCCGGATGCTTCTTGCTGTCGTTTCTGCGTCAATGGGATCAATGGACTCGGTAATTCCCCATTCATTGCCGTCGAAGATTGCGGTTTGAACGTGATAATTTCCGCCTTCGCTCTGTTGCCACGCGGCGACTGCTCTACCGTCAAGGTTCATTGCGAGGTCAGCGTTGATGGAGTCCGCACCCACCTCACTTAATGGAGAGGGCGCACCCCAACCCGATGTTGAGAGGTAGCGCGCCGTAAAAATACGAGCTGTTCTGTCAGAGCTTCCCTGTTGCCATAATAGGATCGCATTATCTTGGCTGTCGATCCCAACCTGGGGCTGTCCGAGATCAACGTCAGGTGTGGGAATGCGTTCAATCAACCAATCCGGGTCTTGTGAAGTATGAATCCCTACCCATAACTTCCTTCCACCGGCATTGCTTTCCTTAGTTGTCCACGCCGCGATCGCGGTTCCGCTGTCGGAGATTTTCAGGTCAAGTAATTCGGGGAAGTCAATAGATGAGACAAGTCCAGGTTGGCTCCAGCCGTTCTGGTTTTCAAAGGACGCCGACCAGATTGCGTTCTCGGTTCTCCAGAGCGAGAGGTTTTCCCCTTTTGAATTCATCGATAAGGCTAACCCGAGTACGTTGTCTCCTAAACTATCGATATTGCCGCCTGCTATCCAACGTCCGTTGACGAATATCGAGGAAAAACGATTCCATTTCATGCCATCGTACTGTCTCCATACTGCAAGGATCTCTCCAGAATCGCCACTTTGTAATGTTGGTTGGGCAGTTTCTCGTGCAGCGCTGAGAGAGAGCAAAGCAGCGTTATTTTGGGCGGGATCGAGGATAATCGTTGTTATTCTTGCGGGGTTCACGGCGGGGTCGACCCATCCAAGATGAATCTTTCCATCACTTCCCATACTCAGATCTAGGTGTCGGCTGTCAGACGGAAAGGTGACCGGAGCTTGCCAACCCGTGCTCTTGGAATAGTACCTACCACCCAGAAAAAAGGCCTCGTCGTCTCCATCTTTCCAAATCGCCGCAGCATTCCCAGCTCTATCATGAGCAATTCTTGGTTCTTCAGCTATCGTTTTACCGGGGTTGCTGAGCTGCCTCGGCGTTGTCCATGCGCCGGCTCGAATTGTAAATTGCCAGCTATGGGGTTTGATCAATTCACCGCTTTCGTTTTGAAGGGAGTTATAGGTGGCAATATACGTCGTCGAAAAGACCAGTGAGGCGTTTGGAGTCAGGACGGCTCTTTGCGTCTCGGCGTCGTACTTCAATTGGGCGCCGATGATAGTTTCGCTGTCCGCGCTCTGTAGAAAAAAATTCGCACTATCTAAGCTTTCTGCATTTAGGGCAGGGACGAAAAACGAAATAGTACTCGCGCTGTCAACCGCTGTTGCATTGTTGGTGGGGAAAAAGTCGCTTCCGATAAACGACGAAGAAGCGTCTGACCCGTCTTCTTCCCTTTCGCGTTGATCTGGGAGGACATCTTTTGTTCCCAGATCGTCGCGTTTCCTCGTTTCAATGTTTCCTATGGGTGGCGAGTCACTAAGATTGCAGGAGAGAAGACTCAAAAGCAGCGATAAGAAGAAATATTTCATAGACCAACTCAAAAAATTACACTTATAGTTAACGTCGTTGAAGACTTTTTTCCACCACATTTTAGTGGCATAAAAGGAAAATAATGGGATCATTTTTTTCGGGATATTTTTCTTTCCGTTGAAGGTAGGTGTTCATTATAAAAAAATTGGCCTGGAAAATGTTCAATTCCCTCTTGTTTTGCGAGATCATCGAAGGATCGCAACTTCGGTAGGATGAATAACGTTGGAATGGATTCTATGAAGGTGTCTGTGATTTCGGCCGGTATATAAATGTTTTCGTAAAGACGATTTGTTTCCGTTTCTGAGGATGTTTTGTGCAGAAATCTTTCAAATAAGTAAGCGATATTTTGTTTGATTTCCGAAGCGTTATCTGCGGAATTTTTTGAAAGATCGGCATACTTGAACAGGACCTCATTTCTATCTTGCACCGCTTTAAAACATGCTCCCTGACCAATTTGAGTTACAGCTAAGATCGAGGGGTTCTGAGTCGCAGGTAACTTGCCCCACCCAAAATATTGAACACCTGAAAACGTCGCGAATTAAGATAGCTTGATGGATAATAAGGCGAGTCATCGATTTTACTAAGATTTTTGCATAGGCGAGGGGTCCCAAGGTTCCATCAGGATGCAGCCCGTGAATGGAATATTCTTTTGGAATGGTATCGTAAAAATAGGTGGAAGGGGTATCGAGTTCGGTTTGAGAAAGGGGCCCCATCGAAGATACCAGGCCAGTTGTAGCAACAGTGTAATTACCAAGAACGATATCGGAGAGAGGCTGATCATCGTTGGTGTCGCGTTTGCGGCTGTGCCTATGAACTTGACCGATTGCTCGGGGCCCCACCACGGATTGATTTGGATTGCTGGCGCGTTTGGATCGTCGCAAATTTCCTCTTCTTTTTGAAATCCTGCCCAACCTGATAGTCGGAGAAAAGCTCCCTCGTGTATGGTGCCGGTTTCACACTCGTGGAGGTGGGGGTGGATTCAATGCCCATGTATCCATCGCCAGTTGTCCCGTTTTTTGCACTTCCGTTTTTCATCCACAAATGCCCAAAGGTTAACATTTGTTAGTAAAAATCGGTCGAAGCTAAAGCCTCATCAATCTCCTCTTCCGATTACAAGGGTTTTGATAGAAAATCAGGAAAAGTAAGGAGGGGTACCAAAACGGAGGATTAAACAATTCTGTAAGGGACTCCAAAATAAAGACCTTTGCGGCGAGCTGTTATTAAAAGAGAAAATCGATTCCGGATCACTGGACGAGATCAAACAGCAGAAGGCGAGGAAATCGCCTTTCTTTTTCCGCTCATCTTCAATATAAACCCAGCTCTTGCTTGAAGGAGCCCGCATGATTGATCGTAGCGAAGTGGTGAAGATGGCAGCGTTGTCCAAATTGGAATTAGGCGAAGAAGAGATTGCCCATCATCAGGACACTTTAGGACAAATTCTAGATTACATTAAGACCTTGGATGATGTGGATACTACAGGTGTCCAGCCGACCATTCATCCCATTCATTTGGAGCTTCTTCTTCGGGAGGACGTCGTTGATGGTGTGCTTTCTCGTGAAGACGTTTTAAAGAATGCACCCCAGAGCCAAAACGGAAAATTCGCTGTCCCTAAAATGATAGGAGATACCTAATGGATCTATCGTTTAAAGCGCTACGTCGCTCCTACGAAAATGGGAAAAGCGTCGCCTCGGTTTTAGAACCGCTCCAAGCCGCGCAAAAAGAGAATCGCCACAATGCTTTTATTACCCTCAATGCGGTCGACTATCCTGATTTCGATCCTTCGAAAAAGCTATCTGGTATTCCCATCGCTCTAAAAGACAACATCGTTACAAAAGGGATTCGCACGACTGCGGCAAGCAAAATGCTCAGTAATTTCATTCCGCCTTACGACGCCACTGTGGTAACGAAGCTGAAGAATGCCGGCGCGCTTTTAGTGGGAAAAAACAATCTTGATGAATTTGCGATGGGGTCGTCCAACGAAAATTCGGCCTTCGGAAAAGTCTTAAACGCCCATGATAGTGCCTACGTTCCTGGAGGCTCCTCGGGCGGGAGCGCGACCGCTGTTGCGGCAAATTTATGTGCTGCCGCCCTAGGATCTGACACCGGGGGAAGCATTCGCCAACCGGCAAATTATTCAGGCGTTGTCGGTCTAAAGCCCACCTACGGTCGGGTGAGCCGCTACGGGCTTATCGCCTTTGCATCCAGCTTGGATCAAATCGGACCTCTAAGCCACAAGGTCGAAGATGCGGCGACATTGCTCGAAGTGATTTCCGGCTACGATAAAAATGATATGACCTCGGCCAAGAAAGAGGTACCCAAGTTTGCTAAATTTTGCGAGCAAGGAGTGGAAGGAATGCGGGTCGGCGTACCACAGGAATACTTCGATATTGATGTAGACAATCCCCATCTTTCAAAAGGCGTGGAGGAAACAATACGCGCCTCTATTGTCGCTCTTGAAAAAGCAGGAGCGATCATCGAAAAAGTGTCGCTGCCACACACCTCATACGCCGTGGCGACCTACTATCTCATTGCAACAGCCGAGTCATCATCCAACCTATCCCGCTTTGATGGTGTGCGTTTTGGTCATCGTAGTAGCTCAGCCCAAACCCTAGATGAACTCTATCAAAAATCTCGATCGGAGGGATTTGGGGAAGAAGTAAAGCGCAGAATTATGCTCGGAACCTACGTCCTATCGGCAGGTTTCTACGATGCATATTATCGAAAAGCGCAACGTGTTCGAACCCTTATTACGCGGGATTTCGAAGAGGTCTTTCAAGAGGTGGACATGCTACTCACCCCCGTAACGCCAAGTCCAGCCTTTCGATTCGGGGAAAAAAGCGAGGACCCTTTACAGATGTACTTAGAAGATATTTTTACGATTAGTTGTAATCTAGCGGGGCTCCCTGGGATGAGTATTCCTTTTGGTGAGTCGGAGGCAGGTTTACCAATTGGTGTGCAACTTTTATCTCCCTGGTGGGAAGAAGGGCGTCTATTTCAAGCAGGTCGCCAACTTGAATTATCCAGAGGTGTAGAATGAGTATGCAAGATTGGGAAATTGTCATCGGCTGCGAGGTACATTGTCAGCTCGACACCCAAACCAAAATATTTAGTGGCGCACCGACAACCTTTGGAATGGAGGCCAACACACAAGTTGCCAGCGTTGATCTTGGTCTTCCGGGCGTTCTTCCAGTCCTTAATGAAAAAGTTATTGGCTTTGCGATCAAAGCAGGGCTAGCCCTTGAGTGCACTATTAATCAGGTTAACGAATTTGCACGGAAAAATTATTTCTATCCAGATTTACCAAAAGGCTATCAAATTAGTCAGGCTGAGCTACCGATTTGCGAACACGGGAAATTAGATTTTTTTCTCAATGGCCAATCTAAACGAGTAGGGATTACACGTATACACATGGAAGAAGATGCCGGTAAATCCTCGCACCTAAGTGGTAAACCGATATCCCTTGTTGATTTGAATCGGGCGGGTACGCCTTTGGTTGAAATCGTATCAGAACCGGACATGGGATCGGCCGATGAGGTTGTTGCCTACCTCAAAGAGTTGCGTGCGATCGTGCTCTACTTGGGGATCTGTGATGGCAATATGGAGGAGGGATCTTTTCGTTGTGATGCCAATGTCTCGGTACGCAAGAGGGGCGCCGAGCTCGGTACACGTTGCGAGCTGAAGAATATTAACTCCTTTAAATTCATCAAAGATGCGATCAATTATGAAGCCTTCCGCCAAGTGGAACTTATCGAAGCCGGCGGCCTCGTACGTCAAGAAACCCGCCTCTACAATCCCGATCGGGGTATCACTTTTACGATGCGGACAAAGGAAGAGGCTCACGATTATCGGTATTTTCCCGATCCCGATCTTCCCTCAATCGTTATTAGCGATGAGGAATTAGAAGCCATAAGAAAAGAGCTGCCGGAGTTGCCCGCTGAAAAAAGAGAACGTTATCAAAGCTCTTTTTCCTTGAGCGTGTATGACTCCGAAGTGCTTGCGGCGGACAAGCATGTGGCCCAATATTTCGAAACATCCATCGACGCATTTTCGAAGACACCCAAGATAACGGCGAACTGGATCATCAACGAAGTCCTCCGCGAAACCAAAGCCTCAGATGTAGGTCATTTTACTATTACGCCAACTCGACTCGCCGGGTTGATAGCCCTTCTTGACGACAAGACGATCAATGGAAAAATTGCAAAGACGGTTTTTGAAAAAATGTTGACTACCGCTGCAAGTGCCGAGGAAATCGTTTCTGCTGAAGGGTTGCGGCAGGTGTCCGATAGCGGAGCGATTGAGAGTGTTGTCGATCGTCTGATTGAAGAGAATCCAGATAAGGTTGAGCAATATAGAGCAAAACCGAAGATGTTGGGGTGGTTTGTCGGTCAGGTGATGAAGGCGATGAAAGGGAAAGCCAACCCTGCCATCGTAAACGATATCTTAGTGAAAAAGCTAAACGAGGAACCTAAATGAAAAGTGATGTTGTACCGATTCGTATTCTTGAAGGCTCGCCTTTTAGTGTTGAAATGATCGACCAAAAAAAATTACCTCTTGAGGAAGTTTGGGTGAAATGTGAGAACGTGAACGAGGTCGCTGCGGCGATAAAGACGATGGTCATTCGAGGGGCTCCAGCGATCGGAATTGCGGCCGCTTATGGTATCGTTTTGGCGGTCGCTGAACACGGGGAAGATGCCCTAGAGTCGTATGTGAGTTTGCTAGCTTCCACGCGGCCTACCGCCGTCAATTTGTTTTGGGCGATCGATCGAATGAAAAAGGTTGTTGCCAACTTCGACCCTGCAGAGGGCCAAGATCTTGTCGAGCGTTTAAAGGTCGAGGCCGATACTATTTTCGAGGAAGATCGACAAAATAACTTAGAAATGGGGAAGCAGGCTTTATCGCTTTTTAGGACCCCCAGTCGTATTTTGACCCATTGCAATACCGGCGGTCTGGCAACAGGTGGTTTTGGGACCGCGCTTGGTATTGTTCGTTCGGTTCACCATGCAGGTATGTTGAAAAAGGTTTGGATCGATGAAACGAGGCCCTACTTGCAGGGGGCGCGTTTGACCGCGTGGGAATGTCTAAAAGACGGGATTCCGGCAACCTTAATCAGCGATAATATGGCAGGTCATTTCATGCAAAAGGGACAGGTAGACGCGGTTATTGTGGGCACCGATCGCGTGGCTGCTAACGGCGATATTGCCAATAAAATTGGCACCTATAGTTTGGCTGTTTTATGCAAATTTCATAAGATTCCCTTTTACGTTGCGGCGCCTATTTCTACGATCGACTCCGATACCGCCACCGGTGATTTGATTGAGATTGAGCAACGCTCGGCGGACGAATTGACCCATATTGCAGGTCAGCGTATTGCGCCTGTGGGCATAGATGTTTTACACCCTGCCTTTGATGTAACGCCTGGCGAATTGGTGACTGGGATCATTAGCGAGAAAGGTATTTTTTCCTCGCCTTATCATTTTACTTGAGTCGTTATAAACACGATTTACTGAAGGGGTCCGCCACAGGCGGATGGAACAGCAGGATAACTGCCATCGGTACAAATAAGATCATTTGAGTTGCATTCCGGATCTCCGATGGAGATGGTCATACGCGCAACGCATTTTTTCGATGCTTGGTCACAAAGAGAGGCCACGCCTTCTTGGGCGGATTGCGGGCAATCGTTCGCGCTGACGCATGCGATTTTGCGTTTTGCTAACGCGTCTTCTGCCGGGACATCGTCCTCGAAACCGACCGGCGTTTCGGTGTTGTCGATGTTTCCATCGTTGTCGTTATCTTTTCCATCACAAAGTTCGGGTGCGCCAGGATAGCGGGTTTCATCGGCATCATCAAAATCTTCAATACAACCAGCGCCGTTCGCTGCGGATGTACGACATTGTGGACACAAAGACCGATTTTTTCCAACGCCGAAACCGTCGCCATCCACATCTTCGCAATCCTCGTTCGGTGGTTTTTCGACAACACAAATATTTGCTTTGCATTCGTAAAGGGCCTCGCAATCGTCCTTCGTTTGGCAACTAAATTGCTGAGGCTCATCGATCGTAAATCCTACCGAGCAGGCCAAAAGTGAGGAGAAAAAAAGGGCGAGAATGTGAATACCTTTCATGCGCTATCCTATTGGCAAAATTCTGGAACCGCGGGGAAGGCTCCATTAGCACAGACAAGTGGTGTTGCGTTACATGGACATGGATCGGGCGCGCCGGCACCGAAGCAGATCGTTGTTCTCATCGTTGCCTCGCAAATTTTTGAGGTCGGATTACACAAGATCGCCACGCCGGGATTGAGTTCTTGGTCAACCTGCGCGCAATCGTTGGCGCTGGTGCAAGGTGTTCCAATATTATCGATGGTCCCGTCGGAGTCGTTATCTTTGCCGTCGCATTCTTCCGGAGCACCTGGATAAATGAATTCATCGGCGTCGTCTGGATCTTCTTCGCATTTGTTTTCTGTTTTGCAGAGTGGACAAACCACACGATCTGGACCAACGCCGAATCCATCACCGTCGGCATCTGGGCATTGTGGACCTTTACCAGGTATGACGAATTCGCATACGTCTGATTTGCATTCGTATCCGGATTCGCAATCTTCGTTAGCATTACAACTAAATTTTTGAGGGTCATCTATACTAAAGCCAACCGAGCACGCGATAGAGGAGAAGGCGAAGAAGAGGAAGATGCTTATTTTGCTATTCATGAAAAAACCGTATTCGATGTTACTAAATTTAGAAGCTGAAACCAGCTCCAAAACCAACGCTATGTTTAGTGATAATGGGGGCGAATTGGAAATCCGATGGAAGACTTGCGTCGAGTTCTTCTTGGGTTGCAACGTCGCTTCCGCCTTGAATGTAGAAAAGAATTCCAGAGGCGATGGCAAGACCGGCAGCTACGCCGAAGAAGATGTTTGCCGTTACTGCAGTGGATTCTGCTTCCCGAATTTTCACAGCTGCATCTTTTTGCGTGATGTTAAAAACATCTCCAGACTTGGGAAGTGCTTCGAGATCTGATTCCTGTGAGGCAGCATCTAGACCGAAAAAGATCCCTGCTCCCAATGAAGCGATGGCTAGACCACCGGTTGACCAGGCGAGGATGGTTTGAAAGGTTCCGTCTCCACGGTCGTCAACGTAATCTGGCGTTGCAACGAGGTCGCGTACGTCCAGAAGTACTTTTAAGG
>JALSKP010000411.1 GCA_026988815.1 Myxococcales bacterium
GGCTCGATTGCCGCAACAATAGCGTCGTCACCAGAGAGGCCTTTAACTGAATCGTAGTTTAGATAAAGATGATCTTCGACGTCAAAATAATCTGTGGCCAGTTCTAAACTTCCGGCGTCGTCTTTTCGAACACGTGCGCTTAGAATACGATCCACGCCTACGCTTTCTCCAACCTCGGAGAGGCAAATCGGCTCGTTCAAGCATTCGTCTCCACCACGTTTTTCAATCTCGGCTTGAACGGCGCTTCCTGAAACAGCTTTGATATTGGTCACTGTGGCCGCGTAACGATCGAGTTCTTCTTGGATACGTGCATGCAATTCTGGATTCATAAACTCCCCGGGTAGGGCAACGATGGCAACGTTTTGCGGTCCTTCGTCGGAGAGGGTTCCGAGCTCTTTGCCGTCGCCATCAATATCGAAATCCATACCATCGCCGTCACCATCCCCTTCATCAGGCTCGGCTTTTTTAACGTCTTCTTCGCTAAAATCCATTCCTTGCGCCCACGATTGGGTCGTCATCAGGAAAAGACTCAGGAATAACCAGAAGAAGGTAGTGGTCTTTAACGCCTGTGCGACTCTGGTGGAGTTCGTGTATTTCATATTTCACTCTCATGTATGACTAAGATGTATGGAATTATCACAGGAAGGGTATTCTATCAACTTAATGATTGCGTTGGGTTTGAGCGGCAATACCTTTCACGGAGGTTTGAATTAGAATCAATAAGGTAGGTGCTCATTCTTCTTACTCTGAGGAAACTCAACAAAATGACATTCTAATATACGATGTTGGGTTTCCTCATTTTCGCTTCGCGAAAGCCTCGGTCAACACCAACCTACCCGGTTTGAATTAGGGTCAAGAAGGTAGGATGTTCATTCTTCTTAATCCTTAGATTAGGGTGATGGAACGTAAGTGAGAAAACGGAGTACCATTTTAGGATGCGTTTTTGCGTTTCAAGACTCCTTATAATTGAGACCACGATAAAATATATTATAATAGAGACCACGATAAATATATTTTCGATGAATATTCCCTTGAATTGATCTTAGTCTTCGTTATGCTCACATTATCCTACATTGTCGACCTCCCACTTGGAGTATGAATGAGATTGCATTTTTTATTTGCCGCTATCGTGGCGCTGCCTTTTGTTTCTTTCGCCTGTTCTGATGATACGAATAACGGAGTACAACAGGTTAACACACGTCCCGATGGATCCAGCTGCCCCGAGGGGCAAACCTACAACACGATATCTGAAGAATGTCAGCAAGTCGTGAGCGGACCCGGCGAGAAAAAAGAAACCTTCCAAACAGACCTCGAAGAAAATCCTTATGCAGAAAACGATGGGGATGGGATTGCAGACCGCTTAGACAACTGCCCCTTCGACGAGAACATCGATCAAAGAGATTCAGATCAAGACGGTATTGGTAATGCCTGTGATAATTGTCCCGACGTTCAAAACACGCCTCAAACGGATTCAACCGGAGATGGCCTTGGCGATGCGTGTACAGCCACCCCAGTTGGCGAAATTTGTGGGAACCAAGAAGTGACCTTCGACGTTCTTGCTCCCAATATTTACATCCTGCTCGATAAGTCCGGTTCAATGGGAGAGTGGGGCTCGTGTAAAGATCCCGACACAACCGGATGCGCAAATGGATGCCAGAGCAATCAGTGCGCCTTGGAGCGTTGTTGCGTTCAACGTCAACGTCCTAATTGGCCGATCGATCAAGCCAAAGCCGGGCTAGACGCCGTTGCCGAAGCCTTGGCAGATAAGGTCCGATTTGGTTTTGGCGCCTATCCTTTACCCGTCACTGAAGCGAGCTGCGAATCCACCGAACTCCTTACGATAGGAAACCATTCAACCGCCCAATTGAAAGCTGCATGGGCACCGATTGAGCCCGCGGGAGGAACACCCACAGGGAATTCGCTCTTTACGATTCGAACCCAACGCAAATTATATGATGCCGCAGATCCACAGGATGCTGGACGTGCGCGCGCGGTTATTCTGATAACCGATGGCGATCCAAATGCATGTGAAGATATCCATCCATCGGTTCGAGAAGCGCAAGCCTTGGCCGACGAAGATACCCCTGTTTATGTGGTTGGTTTTCGT
>JALSKP010000412.1 GCA_026988815.1 Myxococcales bacterium
GGCGGGCGGAACCGACAATCCAAATGATCCAAACAAGCGCTTCTACACCGCCGAAAACACCAACGAACTCGTGAATGTGATTAACGATATTTCAAGCGAAATCGTCTCGTGTTCCTACACCCTTAATCCAAAACCAGACGATACCAATAAAATTTGGGTTAAATTGAACGATACCTTCCTTCCACGCGAAGGCTATAGTTACGAACCAACAACGGGAACGCTTCAGCTTTCTGGTCCAACCTGTGATCAATTAAAAGGAACCTCAGGCGCCAAAATTGAAATCATTTTAGGATGTCCTTCAAAATGTGACGCGGAAGAATTTTGGGGATGTTGTATTCGTGAAACAAGCCCAGACAACGCTTGCGATACGCCCTCCGATTGTTGCTTCGGAAACTGTACCAACGGTGTGTGTAAAGATCCTTGTCGTCCATCCGGACAACGCTGTGAGACGGATACCGATTGTTGCGGAAATGCCCTTTGCGGAGACGCAGGCGACGGAACAAAAATCTGTGTCTCAGGATGATTTAAAACCCGAACACAAAAAAAGCGGCAAGAGCCGCTTTTTTAATATCTATAATCAAGGTTAGATTATTTAAGAATGAAAGTGACCTTGAGATCAACACGATATTCAACAATTTTATTGTCTTTAATCATGATTTTTTGGTCCTTCACCCATGCACTTGTGACACCATTAATGGTTGAACACGCACGGCTTACACCCTCTTCGATCGCATGATCAAAGGATTGGGTTGAAGAAGAAATTAGCTCAACTACTTTTGCTACACTCATTTGTTACTCCTAAAGTTTTGGAAGAAAAAATGCCTTCCAGGCGCGAAGATAATTACACAACCGATTTTCATTTTAAAGGGCCATTTTTAAATAGTATTTCGCTTAAACGTGTTGAAATATAGAATGTTTTCGTCCACCGTCGACACATCGCCAAACCAGTTGGAGTTCGGATGCACTTTAGAACGCTTATTTTACTTGTTTTGTTTTTCTCGGCTTGCCCAGATAACGACCTCACCCCTCTACCTACCGATCTCGGGGATACAAAAGTTGAAGCGGACCTCGCCGATATGGGCCCTGACCAAAAGGGCGATGCCAAAGACGTCGAAGAAGATCTTGGTCCTAAAGATTCCGATGGTGATGGTTTTTTTGACAATGAAGACAATTGCCCTGATATCGCCAATCCAGAGCAATTGGACCGGGACCGAGACGGTGTTGGAGATCTTTGCGACCATTATCCATTCGTGTCCGATGCCCAAAACCCTGAACAACTCGATGTTCTAATTGAGAACGAAAACGAGAAAGCGAACAATAGTGACAGCGAAAGTGAGGCGGCCTATGGTATCCAAACTCTCCCGCTTCTCGTGGATTCAAAAGTCGACGCACCCGCAGATCTTGATTGGTACACCTTCGAGATTAGTGAACCAAGCGCGCTGATTTTGAACATGAAAACCAACGAAACGACATGGCCTGCGGCGATTATTGTTGGGCGTGATCTCCGAAACGCGAATGTCTACCGTGTTGCCATATCTGAGGCGATCGGATCCGATATTGATCGCGAAATGTTTATCGCCATGCCAGGAAAATACGCCATCGTGGCAAGCGATACCCGTAATTTGGTTGCCACAACGGCAGATGTGGGAGGGGAGGGCTTTGGCTATTCTTTTTCTCTTTCTACGATCCCCTTACCCGACCTAGAGCCTGCCAATATTAACGGCGGTCCAAATCCCAAGACCTTCGGGGGAACCTTAAATGTGTATGAAATCGATACATCAAATCAAAGCGCCGTCTTTATCTCGGCCCTTGGTGTGACCGTAGAACAGAATTCATTTCACAATCCAGCGATGACAGTTTTGGACGCGCAAACGCGCCGTGTAATCGCCAATACTGGATTGGCAGAGGTCAATAGCGGACGTAGTGCGACGACCTTCCAACTCAACGGTACTCAGAAAATTTGGGTGATTGAAGATTTCGTTGATCGGTTTGGTTCAGCGACCTCAACGATTACTTTCCAAGGCACCACCCTTGATTCAGAAAGTGAAAGTGACGCAGCTCCGGCTGACGATCGCAAGGCATTGATTCCTTGGCTAGGGATGGGATCGACGATTAAAGGACTCATCTCGCCAGCGCGTGCTGGCGTTGAAGATGAAGATTATTTTCTCCTCAATACGCTTCGCGGTGAGGCGATTGAGATTGTCTTGAGCCCTGAAGTGGGAAGCCCACTCTTAGCTAGGGTTGAAGTTGGACATTGGATTGCCAATCCGCCCAACGCTTCCTTTTTCATCGCCGCACATCGCTCAGATTCTCCAGATACGATCGGTGAAGTTAGTAAACTAAAGTACTTTTTCGATGGAAGTGAAGATGGAGAAGTTGCCATACGTATCATTCACCAAGGACAAGCGCCGCTTACCCAGGACCATCGTTATACGCTCGACATTAAACCATGGATACCTAGCCCGATGGTTGTTCAAGGGTTGCCTCAGCAAATTGACTTACAACTCGAAAAGGGAGATTTAGGAATCGTCGACATCGATCTTGAAAAGGATATGATTGTATCCTCCTTTACCAATGATCAGGGCATTTTCTCAGACACACGATGGACCGATATCTCGAACTGGAAAAAAACAGGAGACGATACTCAGGATATTAGTTTTAGAGTGCCCCACGACGGTACCTATCGCGTGGATGTTCGAGATTTCCTTGGACGCGGAGGAATGACAACCTTAAGCATCACATCAAGCCAAGCCAAAACCCTTCCCCTTCCAATTCAAGAAAGCGGAGATCTAAAAATCTCTCCCAAACAATTTTTTAATATCCAACTGGTCGAAGACGATATCCTAGACATCCGCGTCAATAGTCAGAATTTTTTCCCTCAAATCGAAGTGTTCAACGACGCCTTTGAACGTGTGGGTTTTGGGTTCGTTGACGAGCTTTTTAAGGCCACGAAGAGCGGCGAGTATACGATTGCCATCGCGGCCAGCGACGGCGAGACTGCCCTCGATCGCACCTTTACCCTTGGCTTGCAAAAGCCGAATCCGATGCCATTGCAACTTGATACCGGAACAACGGGAAAGGTAGATAAAATAGGAATGGCATCATGGTACAAAATAAACGTAGCGAACGGAAAAGACTATGAGGTGCGCTTCCACGGGACAAATTTTTCCCCTGTGGCCGAGGTGGTCAATCTAGAAAATTTACGTGTGATCACAAGTGCATCTGGTGGTGTCCTCAGGTGGCATTCCGAGTTTGACGGTGAGCTATGGTTGAACATTAGTGAGAACTCAAATGATGGTAACCCTGCTTACGATTATTCTATTATGTTTTCTGAGATCCTTAGTGATCCGATAAGCGAGGCAACCTCTGTGTTAGGGAGTGTAAGCGGGGATGCCTTTACGTACTATCATTTTGACGTACCCGCTGGTGTACTTCGCGTTTCCGTGAACGCTATCGGAGACTGGCGCCCCTCGATAACGCTACTCAACGCAGATCGTAATCAAGTCGAATCTGACGCCAAACAAATTGGCAACCGTTTGGTCTTTGGACAGAGCGAGTCGAAATCGTATAAAATTGCCATTGGTATTCGAGAATCTGTCCAACAGGGCAGTTTGGATTTCACACTACAATACGAATTGATAAAATCTACTACTAATATTGCTGAAGTGGAGCCTAACGAAGACGCGTTGAGCGCACAGTCTATTTCGTTTGTGGGTTTACTAGCCGGCGTTTCTGGTGAAACTACTGGCAACGAACAGGATTGGTTCGCAATCGACCTCAAGGCACGCCAGCGTTTTTGGGCATTTACGACCGATAGAAACGCATCGGGAGTGAATCGTTTTGACGCAGAATTGAAGGTCTTCAACGCCGCTGGTCAAGAGGTTGAAAGAGACCGCTTTTCAGGGGAAGGTTTTCTTCCGGCCTTGCACGGGGAAGTATTTGATGCATCGGGTATTTACAATGTCGTCTACGGTCCGCTTATGGGCCGAACAATCTCCGGTGATTATGCACTTTATTTCCTCAAGGAGGAGGTGAGTGAGACCTCAGAAATAGAGCCCAATGATGATATCGCTGGGGCGCAACTTCTTCCCAATTTTTACGAAACCGCGATTGTGAGCCTTCTCATGGCGAACGGAGAAAAGGACCTTTTCGGCATTTCTATTCCGGTT
>JALSKP010000413.1 GCA_026988815.1 Myxococcales bacterium
GACGGAAAACATCAGTCACTACAACCAGTTCTTTGACCTCGATTTTAGGCTTGGTCCCAAGGTTACGGACAAACTCCTCATCAAACCCTCCTATTATATTTACGCCGTTTTCGAGCTGGAGTGAATCCAACGAATCGACCTCCCCCTCGGCGGCCACTATGGTTTTGAGACTAATTTTTGCTTCCGCTAGAGCCAAAGGCAATGTAGAGAACGGCTCTTCTTTCGTGCCAGCCCCAGCGATAATTGAGGATGCCTTGTAAAAAACCATATCGTCACACGTCAGACCGACGAGATCGCTATCAATTTCACAAACGCCCTTCCCTTCGGAACAATTCAACAAGCCTAATCCACAGGCGCCACATTGAGTCTCAAGCGCTAAACCATTTTCGCAAGCGCAAGGTTCGCACTCGATAGCGCCCCCGCACCCATCGTTGATTTTACCGCACCCATCGCCGCATTCGACCAATGGCACGCACTCAATATCTGACGTTGTATCATTTCCAACATCTTGCGTTGAATTATTCCCCACATCTTCTGAGGAATTATTGTTCGTCGAACTGAACTCAACAGGATCAGCGACACAAGCCGTCATAAACAGCAAAAAGAACGAAAAGGTTTTCATAAAATATCTCCATAAACCACACAACGCGTGTGAAACATGGATAATCCATACCAACCACCCTAATGAGTGTAAACACTCTTTTTAAGAAAAAGTGTGGCTAATGAGTATATCTACATATCTTGATGAAATTTCCCAAAACCTTGATAAATCGCTGTATATAAAATGGTAGCCAACGATATGTGCTCCTTCTTCGCATAATCTCTTAAGTGCGCTGCCGTGTTTTGTGTAAGATGGAAGTTTACGATTTTGCCAAAAGGTTCACCCTCTGGAGTAAGATGCTTCTTAGGAGGGCTTAGATATGGATACCCGAAGATGTTTGTGGATGCCGATTTTTGACGCCCTTCTATCCAAACAATCACGTACTCTTCTATTAGCGCCCGAAAGGAAACATCGGTCTGAGCGGCAGCGACCCGTAGCGCCCGAAGAATATCGTGGCGCAACCACAAGCTCGTAAGATTTTCTGTTTCCATTGATGAATCTTTGTCTGCCAAACTATTCTCGTCGTATGATTTAAATATGAACTTGTTCATCCAAACTCATGGCGTACCACTATATTAAAACCTACGAAATTGGTACTAAAAGAACTTTTCTTTACTCCATAACCACCCCAAAATCACATTTTTCCGTTGCGCACAATTGAAACTTCAACCGCGATTGAGTTACTTTTTGGCGGCCAAAAACTTCTCCATTTCTTCGTAAATAATAGAAGACCGAGATCGTTCGGCCTCAAATGCAAATTGCCGGAAAGTTTTAGCGTGCTCTTTTGGAGCGTAATATGTAATCGCCACCAAATCGACCTTTTCCGGCGCCTTGGTCTCTATCTTTTCTTTTTTTGGTTCTATTTTTTTTCCGTTATTCGGCGCTGACGGACTAACAGGAGAATCATTCACCCACGCATTCACTGCCGACTCATCGTTAGATACCATTCTCAATTCTTTAGCTTTTTTCTTTGGCATTACTCCACTCCTAGTGCAAGATATCTCTCTAATTCTGTTACAAACCTTTTAATTTCCATCGATGATTTTCCGGTCGGCGCATACTCGTGAATACCCGCTCCATATGCCAAGAACCGCTTAAAGTCGACCCTGTCGCCGATAGTTGACTCAAACGTTTTTTGTCCGTTTTTTTCAAGCAATTTTCGTATTTCTACCGTTTCAGCCGAGCTTTTTCGCATCCGATTCAACAAGTACACAGAGTCTAGATTCTCATTAAAATCTCTTGCCTCCTTCACTAGTTGAATGTTGGTCTGAACCGCCCACAACTCCGCATCGGACGGCCCAAGTGGAAAAATAGCTAAATTAGCAGCCAACATTGCGCGTTTTTGTACAGAATCCAAACGACCAGGAACGTCGATGATCACAATATCATACTTTTCTGCGGCCGCTCTCGCTCCCTTCACCAACTCATCATTCACAACGAAAACAGGTACGGTTGGGACGCCCTCCTCTGCCCCTTTAGACCATATAAGGGCGGTGCTTTGCGAGTCGGTATCCAAGATAACCACATCCCGCCCCCGACGCTTTAGTTCTTGTGCTGTTGCGATAGACAGCGTGGATTTACCCACCCCGCCCTTTTGACCACTGAATGCTATAATCATGTTTCCTCCTTGAAACCTCTTAGATCCTAACAGCCTCACGCAATCATGCAACTATATACTTACAACAATACAACCACACACCGTCATGTCATGATATCGTTGTAGTAACATACATTCACGCCATCACGTATACATACCGCTACACCACGATAGCATCACACCATCATGCCATCACGCATGCACGCCGTCACGTCATTATATCGTGGTGGCACCACACCGTCATGTCATGATATCGTTGTAGTAACAT
>JALSKP010000414.1 GCA_026988815.1 Myxococcales bacterium
TCGACGCGTGTCCATTCTCCACTAGCGAAGAAAGGATGATTTCCGGTCGCGTTAATCTGGCTAGATTCCCCGCCCGAGTTTCGTAAACGTACACCGAAGATTTCTTGATCTGGAATAATAGTACCGCTTTTGCGGCATTGAAATAGGCGATCTTACTTGTTCGCAGGAAAGTTAACCGCTGAGCTCGTCTTTGGAGAGGACGTAATCGCCTTCCTGAATGGTTTCGATAGACTGCGTTCCTGTCCAATCTTCGTCGCGGGGACCACAAATAACGACGGTGGTTTTGGATTCAAAAAAATCAGTCGCCGGAGGCCAACTTTCAAGGGAAGGTGCAAAACCTATCATCATGAAGACGACAAAAAAGCATTGGATTACATATTTAAAATCGGAGTTCATATTCGAATTATAACATACGAAAAATCTTTCAAATACCCGAAATTACGTACATCTAGGTATCGATACGAGACCCAGGGTCGGTTTTGAAATACCTTTCTTGCCTTGCCCTACCGGTCAGCTATTTTGCCTTGCCCTAAGATGGACTCACGGAAGATGCCGCTTAATTTATTAGATCCCCAACATTTGACAATAGCTCGCCTGGTCGATTTGGTACGATTAGCGAGCCCTACTCCTTCGAAATTCCGGCGGTTTTTACTCCTGTAAAATCATCCAAAGCACGACAAAACTCCAATGATTTTGGTCCTAGGCCTAAAAATAAATTCTGTACGTCTCTGCCTTTGTCGTTAGATGCCGTATTTATTAAACTCTCTAGAAAACATGTAGCGATAGCCGTGCTAAGCGCCGGTTCCCCACTAATAATGAATTCCTCGATCAACCCGTATAATTTAATTCGCACCGAACTAGGGTCTAGTAGATTATCATAAGCAAAATTACTGAATTCCATAAGATCGAAACATAGACCGATATCACCGGAATCTAATTGTTGTTCTTCCCAGAACGGACGAAATGACGGAAATTCTCTGATAATGATAACAGACCACTCCTTTGACTTGATCATAATTATTTTCCGAGCGCATTTTTTAGGTCTAATACAACATTTTCTGCGGCAGCACGATCGCCAGGTCGAGCTTTCGGGTTGTTCGCAATCCACTTTCTGAGAAATTGAATGGCATTTGACGCTTTTTGTGCGTGAAGTTTTCCACCAACTCTACCACCGCCTCTTTCTGCCCGAACAGCTGCTGCGGTACTGCCGCTCCCAATTGATGCACCTTCACGATACATTTTGTTTAAAAACCCGCCTAACTTCGAATCTTCCACGTGGGGTTTTGACATTGTCTCTCGTAATGATGATTTGTACTTTTCGAAAGTAGCCACATTTGTCGCGCACCTGTTGTGGACCCAAGCCGCATTCACACCCACAAAGTAGGTATGGTGATTAGAAACGGTAAAGTTGTATACCGTTTCAAAACGCTGGGTTCGCAAAACCTCGACTACTTCTAGATCCTCGCCGCGGCTTTGGACGACATCACCTGGACTGAGTTCGTCGACGCGTGTCCATTCTCCACTAGCGAAGAAAGGATGATTTCCGGTCGCGTTAATCTGGCTAGATTCCCCGCCCGAGTTTCGTAAACGTACACCGAAGATTTCTTGATCTGGAATAATAGTAGGCGAGCTTACTTGTTCGCAGGAAAGTTGACCGCTGAGCTCATCTTTGGAGAGGACGTAATCGCCTTCCTGAATGGTTTCGATAGGCTGCGTTCCTGTCCAATCTTCGTCTTCTGGATCACAAATAACGACGGGGGTTTCAGCAGTGAAACATCCTATCCTTTTTGCCCATTTTCCGGATCGCGATGCGGCCCCCAAACCCGCAACAACTGGAATGAGTGCGCCAGCGCCATCCAGACCGAGGGCGAGCGCGTTGCTGCCCAGATTATCGCAATCACCAAGAATATTATCCTCCATGATTTTATCTAAGTCATATCCAATGGACGCAAGATCAATGAGGATATCGATAAATAGCCCTGTTGGGTCCCTGTAATTGACAGGGTCGCCGCTCACATAGCTGTAAAAATTTCCACTGCCACCATTAAATCCCAAAGGTTCTTTGGACATCCATCGGCCACTTTCTGGATCGTAATCACGTGCGCTAAATTGAATAAAACCAGTATCGGAATCGTACAATCCGCCTGCATCCCCCAGGGGACCTTCTCTTTCGCCAAAGGCGAAATTCACCTTGTAGCCAAAAGGTTGAAAGCCAGGATTAGTATCTGACTTTACTTTTCCGTAAACATCATAGGATAGTTTTTGTGCAACCACGCCTGTAGAAGCATTGACCACCAAGCGCACCGAACCCAAACGATCTACCACAAAACGGTAGCGCGTAGATCCCTTTAACATATAGTCTGGAACCGTCGAGCGTTCACCGTATACAAATCGAGTGAGGTCGCCGTTGGGTTCAACTTCAGCGATGGGACGTAATCCAAGGACATCGGCCTCAGGCAAACTTTC
>JALSKP010000415.1 GCA_026988815.1 Myxococcales bacterium
CTTGTGGGTTTATTGGCTTCGGCCTTGACCTAGTTAAGTTGTTGAACTTATTGAACCACTTGCTTGTTTGATCGCCCTCACCCCAGCCCTCTCCCAGAGGGAGAGGGAGTTTCTCTTCCGAACAAATATCCCCTCGAATACCACAAGGAGACAATGAATGGTCATACTAGAATCCCACCGTTTTTGATCACACTATTGAACCACTGGCTACTAGCTTTTGAAAATAACACGGCCAGCGTGCATTCCCTATCACCGTCCCGTCCAGGCAAACTCGTATTTTTATTTTTCTTCCAGCCATTGTTCGTCCTCGTTTGGACCGTGGTAATTGGTAAACTTGGTTCACCAATCTGGTGTCCGTGAAAACGGGGTCAGGTCAGCTCACAAAAGCGACCTTAGCAATGGATGAGCGCGATGGGGTACGCAGATGAGTTTTTTGGATTCAAATTCCAGCCGCCCGCCCACTTCGAGTTGTGATAATTCGTCTAAGAAAGAGCGGCGAGTTAGGAGGCCGAGGCCCGCGCCAACGCGTGTATTAGAAATATTGGCCAAGACCTGGCTACGTAAAATAGGAATATAATACCCACCTTGGAGCTCGTACTGATCTTCACCAACAAAGCGTCGGAGCTAGAATTCCGGCTTCTTGTTCTTCGGAAAAATCACGACGGGCGATTGAGTGTTTCCGTTGAAACCCTTTAAGATCCCATCGTTGATTTATATTCGACCAGATGGCTTTTTCTGCAGACGCCTCTTCTTCAAATTTGGGTAAATCAGTGGAACAATAAGTTGGTTTACTAACCTTCCCGAAGCGAATTCCTTCCAACGAAGATGCCAAAAGATCGGCTCGCCAGCCGGCATCGGACACCTTCCAAAACCCGATATAGTGATTGATTTTTGGGTCGAAACTTTCGATAAAAAAGGTGTAGGCTTCATCAGTGTAAGAGATGCCAGGTATAAGGGCTGGGGTCCATTTTCGAACATGTATATTTTTATATGAAAAGCAGGTGCAGGATGGTTTTTTACCGGTGATACAGCTTTTGGCTGTTGCGCCTTTTGCAAACGCCACCGAAAGTTCAGAAAGCGTTTGGGGGATTTGCGGGCTGATTTCCAACGCGGGTCGTTCCGGAATTTCGTAGTCTTGAGCGCGCACTGATGTCGACACAAACACACTAAAAATGATCGAAAGAAGCGTAAGACCTGTTAGAGACAGACTCATTTTCGGAACGGGGTGGAGACGAACAAACTACACCTGCAGGTAAAACCCGGCGAGGGTCAGACAGTGCAGAAGAATGCCGGAAATGACATGTCGGAGCAAGGGAAGGGGGGCTCGTTTTAGAGTAGTAAACGTGCCACATGATTCTCCGATCGCCTTTAATCAGACACTCATATTTATCGATCCTGGACAACCATTCCCCTTTCTGAAACCTTAGGGTCCAACATTCCCAATTTTAACAGTAAGGAGCAACTTATCTATAAATTCCTATTTCTCTTTATTATTCTTTTCCAAGCCTGTTCTGGGTGCGACAGCCAAACGCCCATTGAAAATAATGGTTTCGCCGAAATCTGCGAACCTACAGAATGTGGATTTAATCCGAACTGTGAAAATAACGCATTGGAGAAACCACTTGCCACCCAACTAAACCCTCGAATCATCAGCGACTTTGCAAGCGAGCTTCTCTTTCTTGTTGATGGCGAAAGCCCCGTTCAAACATGTGTCAAAGATGGCGTTCTTATTAACGCAAATCTATCGGTCATGCGCGGAAAAGTCGTTGACGAAAAGGGAGAGCCTGTCGGTGGTGTTTTTGTCTCCATCCCCTCCTCGCCGGAGTTTGGACAAACACTTACCTATACTGATGGGACTTTTGATCTTCTCGTTAATGGCGGCCCAACTTATAATATTCGTTACCGCAAACGAAATTATTTGGACGTTGACCGTCGCATTAAAACCAAGCGTGGTGATTTCTCCTGGGCAGATCGGACTGTACTCCGAGCCTTGGATGAAAATCGAGTTATGGTAGATTTTTCAGATGCGATAACCTTAGTTCAAGGTTCAAAGACAAGCGATAAAGATGGAGACCGACAGCTTTCGGCGCTATTTGCTAAAGGTACGAAAGTAGAATTTGTAATGCAGGATGGAAGCGTCAAGGAAATCGATGACGAGATCCATGTGCGCATCACCGAGTTTACGATTGGTGAAGATGGATTCCATGCCTGCTCCTCTACCAGCGGCAAGTGCCTACACTTACGCGGTTGAGCTAAGTGTCGACGAAGCTCGAAATTTAGACGCCGCAGAAGTGAAATTTGATAAGCCCGTGGCGATTTATGTGGATAATTTTCTAGATTTTCCCACTGGTACTCCGGTGCCAGCGGGCTATTACGATCGTAGGGCAGAGACCTGGAAATCGAGCGACGACGGACGCGTGATCCGGATTTTGGACATCGTTGGTGGCTTAGCTGTTTTAGGTGTG
>JALSKP010000416.1 GCA_026988815.1 Myxococcales bacterium
ATCTTCTTTTTCCGCTTCCTAGCCATATCCTGGGGATTGAAAGCGAGGAAAATGGCAAAAAGATTTTTAAGCCCAAAGACTGGTTGGTGCCCTCCAAAGAGCCCCTGTTAACCGACCTTGGGAAAGTCTTTCTTCCCCTGCCGCTCAAACAACGTGAAAAGCCTGACAAAGAAGAGAAAAACAAAGAAGAGCGTCCGAGTTCAACCCAAGACTTTTTTGTGACCAAGAAAGGGCTAGATGATGTCCTTAAAGGCACGCTTCCTGATTCGAATGAGTTCATTCATCGATCCGATCTTTTTTCACTAGAACCCCGAGTCGGGATTGAGCTCGATAAGACCTCCCGCACAACAAAAAATGACGGTGGTCTGTATAATCCCGTTTATGTACGCCTTTATCATAAAGGCGTACAACTCGTGATGGGGATTTCTGGACTTCCAAATGGTTGGGAACTTCCCGATTATTTTCCTTTGGGCGGCGAGTCGCGTCTTGCAGCGTGTGAAAAAATCGTTGCACAGGACTTTCCAAGATCGGTCGAAGGTGGACAGATACTGATTCTTTTGACGCCCGCTCGTTTTGACAATCTTTGGTACGGCGCAGGTCCGGGGAAAGATGCGTCAGCTTTGTCGGCTGAGTTTTCAGGGAAGATTAAAACGGCTAGCTTTGATCGACCCATGGGAATCGGCGGTTGGAATTCGGTAAATAGAAAAGAGATGAAAATCGAAAATAAGAAAGAGATCAAAGTCGGTCCCTTGCCCTTAAAACCTTTCGTGAAAGCGGGGGCGGTCTGGTGGCTCGATGAATCGCAAATGGTAAATAGTGATAGTGTTTTGAAACTCGGGAATGAGACGGGATTCGGATACGGTATCGCGCTGATTGGTAAACAAGCTTAGTAAAATAACGGAGAATAAATATGAAAACACAACTTATTGGTTTGATCGCAGAAACCTCTATCCATCCAGGGTCGGGACAAGATACCGGCTTTATTGACTTGCCGGTGGCTCGCGAATCCTTCACGGATTATCCCGTGATCGTGGGTTCGAGTTTTAAGGGCGCATTGCGTGAACGTGCTCGGTATAATGATTGGGAACCCTATAAAAAGAATGACGATGACGGGCGATGGGAGACTGATGATGGCAAAAAGAAACCTAAAACCAAAGCCGATAAAATATTTGGTCGGGGCGACGGAATAGGATCGCTCATCGTGTCCGATATTCGTCTAATTGCCCTGCCGATACGGAGCCTAACTGGCACCTATAAATGGGTAACCTGTCCGCATCTTGTTGAACGCTTTGTTCGCGATGCCAAACGGGCTGGGATTGTAGAAAAGCTTCCCAAGCTCACACTTGGAAAAACAGAGTATTTGGGCGAGGATAATGGAAGCCTTTTCTTGGAAGAACGACAATTTGAGAGTATCGGATCGCTTGATAAGAATATTATCGCGATGGTTAAAAAACTCATTCCCCATGATGAAACAAAGGGCCGCGTAAAAGAACAACTTGTCATGATCCACGATGACGACTTTGCATGGTTCGCCCGATATGGTCTCGCGGTTACCGCGCGCAATGTTTTAGACAATGTTACCAAGGCCAGTAAAAACCTTTGGTATGAAGAAACCATTCCACCGGACGCGATCTTTTATTCTCTTCTGGGGGACCGACAAAATAGCAACGCCCTAGATCAGGTTAAGTCGCTTTTCGAAGGAAACGCCTATATTCAAGTCGGTGCCAACGAAACGGTGGGACAAGGTTGGCTAGCCATCAATTGGCTCGAAGGAGGCAAATGATGGGGCAAACATTGGAACAAAAACGCGCCGCACACGCACTCAAAAAAGTAAAGTCAATTACGAAAACCCATGATGGAATGTACGTCTCATACGTCTCCTCCTTTCCTGCCAAGATCGTGATGAACGGTTTAGGCCAAGCGTTGGTGATGCAACTTGCCCAGGCCAATGGCGATTTGACGAATTCCCATCTACTCCTTCACGACCATGTGGCCGAATGGCTTTCGGAACAAATTATTCAGTTAAAAGGACCTAAAGAAGATGTGATCCAAAAGTTAATGACAAAGGATCAACAGGTCTATTTGCGTGCCCAAGCCGAAGCGATGGCCTACGTGAATTGGCTCAAACAATTCGCCCGCGCTTATCTCAAAGAAAAAAAGGAGGATGCAAATGGCTAATTCGATTTCAGGCCTTCCTTTATACAAAGAGGCCATAAGTTCTAGCGCGTGGCGAAGTAGAACTGCCCATCGAGGTCTTGTGTTCAACAAATTTGGAGATGCGTGGCAAGGCGGTAAATTTGATAAAGCCAAGGATGATGAAAACAAATGGTTGAAGGCCTTTGCAAAAAAAACAGCCGGAAATCAATCGCATATCGAAGACATCTTGATACGACAAGATCGCCTTCTACGATCGATGAAGGGACGGCCACTTTGCTTCAAAAACGAAAGCCCTTTTATCGCA
>JALSKP010000417.1 GCA_026988815.1 Myxococcales bacterium
GCGAAAATTATATTTTTTAGAAAAAACTTTTGCGCTCAAGCCTCGTAAAGAGACCACCCCTTCTCGCCGAATATCAAGACCGTCTAGAGCGGGACCAAGGGTGGAAAAGACGAAATTTCCAGCGCCAATTATCGAAAGGCTTGGCCGATGTGAGGGTTGGCTTTCAAAGGAAGGATAGCTGACTTCATCGACCGAAGAATCGTTGGGGTAACTGATCAGAATGCCTAAAGGGGCCTCTTCCTTATTAAGGGAAGCGTAAATTTGGGGAGCTTTTTCGATGGGGAGGATCTTTTCTATGAGCGGCTCAACATCCACGAGTCCCCTGCTCATTAGGTCAAGGAAGCTCTCCATATTCCCGCGCAGATCCCAACGAGCGATGTGGTCTGGGTAGGTTTTGTGGGTTGCAAAATCGTAGTCATATCGCCCGATTCCCATTGACCTAGAAACGCTAAAGCGGAGTTCTTTTTCGAAGAAAATCGCCCTAGAGATTCGGATGTCGGCCGTACCGAGTAGGACAATTCGACCTCGCTGTTTGCACAAACGCTGTGCTGCAACCAAGGTCTGCGAGTCCTGTGAACTCGCCGCGATAATGACAGCATCGACGCTTGATTCGGCCAAATCGCCATCTTGTTTTACAACCTCGAATCCTATTTTTTGGGCGCTTTCTCGTCGAGATAGACGAGGTTCGATACCGTAAACTTTACAACCATTTGCACGTAGGATTTGGAGGCATAATTGACCTAATAATCCAAGCCCAATGACCGCGATAGATTCTCCCAGGAGAGGTTGTATTTCGCGAACGGCATGTAGAGCAACGCATCCGAGGCCGGTAAAGGCTCCTGCTTTATTGGAGACATTTGCAGGAAGGGGACAGACGAAATTAGAACCAATGAGTGCCAACTCTGCGTGCGGAGCAATGGCGGCAACACGTTCATTTTGGTTGAGGGTTTTACTATTTCCTGCGTCGATAATAATACCGGAACTGGAATAGCCAAGAGGAATGGGTTGCTCTAAACGCCCTTTGATCGCTTTCATCGTGGCGGGGACGCCGACTTGGGCTATTTTTTCTATGGTTTTTTGTACGTGTTCGGGATGGTTTTTAGCGCGCGATAACCAATTTGCTTTTCCGAATTGAACCAAACTATTTTCGGTGCCCGATGATATCGAAGAGTAGGTTGTTTTCAAAAGCACGAAGGTGGGATTAGGCTTCGGGGCGGGAACCTCCTCCACACTTAAATCACCGCTATCGAGCGACTGAATGAGCTGTTTCATCTCCTAGCGATTACGAGCAATCGCTTTTTCCAATTCTTCTTTGGAAAGTCCCGAATGCCCCTCGACGGTGATGGATTGAGATTTCCCGGTTTTCAAATCTCGGGCCGATGCACTCACAATACCGTCGGTATCGATCTCGAAGGAGACCTCGATACGCGGAACGCCAGCTGGCGCTTTGGGAATCGCTGTGAGGTTAAAATTACCGAGTTTGATATTTTCGCTGGCTTTGAGGGAATCTCCCTGAAGAACGGAGATGGCAACCAAATCTTGGTTATCCTCGGTGGTGGTGAAGGTCTTCGTGCCAACGGTCGGAATCGAAGTATTCTTCTCAATGATCGCCGTGAATTTATCGCCTTGTACACGGATTCCCAGATTGAGAGGTGTGACATCAAGGAGAACAACCTCTCTTACTTCGCCGCCTAGGATTCCCGATTGGATGGCCGCTCCTTTGGCCACAACTTCGTCCATATTGGCGCCTTTATGCGGCTTTCTACCAAAAATTTCTTCAACTTTTTCTTGAACCAGCGGCATTCTGGACATACCGCCGACGAGCAAAATTTCGTCGATATCAGATGTACTCAGTTTGGCATCTTTAAGGGCTTGCCTACACGGCTCTTCGAGTTTTTCAACAAGGTCGTAGACGAGGTCGTTGAGTTGGGAGCGTGAAAGGGAGAGCGAAAGATGGCGAGGCCCGGTTTCATCAACGGCGAGGAAAGGGAGGTTAATATTGGTTTCTGACAAAGTCGAAAGCTCGCATTTTGCTTGTTCTGCTGCTTCCTTGAGACGTTGAATGGCCATTTTATCATCAGAGACATCAATGCCTGTATCGGATTTAAAACGTTCAACAAAAAAATCTAATATGATGCGATCAAAATCCTCGCCGCCGAGCGCATTTTCTCCATAGGTGGCAACGACCTCAAAAACCCCGCCTCGCATTTGAAGGACAGAAACATCGAAGGTTCCACCCCCAAGATCGAAGACGATTAAGCATTGATCTTTTTCGCGTCCGAAACCATAAGCCAACGCAGCCGCAGTGGGCTCGTTGATAATACGCCGAACTTCGAGTCCTGCGATTTTACCCGCTTCTTTGGTCGCCGTTCTTTGTGCATCATTAAAATACGCTGGAACGGTAATAACGGCCTCGGTAATTTCGTGACCAAAATAATCTTCAGCGGTCTGCTTCATCTT
>JALSKP010000418.1 GCA_026988815.1 Myxococcales bacterium
ATATATGAGGCAGATCTGTTAACATCAACATGGTCGGCCGAGCTTACGATTACCAATCCGCCATTTTTAGGAAGGCGGGCACTGGGCAAAGACTTGCGGCCTCTTTTAGACGACCATCGTCCTTTTCATTTTGATCTTTTTGCGACAACTCTACGGCGAGCAATGTTGGCCGATTCCGAGCGTATCGCAATGATTCTTCCGCAGTCTTTTTGGTTTTTGGAGCGCTTTCGAGAGGCCAGAAAAGTGGTTTTAGGGGATTACGCATTGAGCCATTTTTTTCTGATGGGGCCCGATACTTTTCTTGGCCTGAGCGGACAAAAATCAGCATCAGCGGTATTCTCACTCATAAAAAAACAGCCGCACGCTAACCCTACGAAAACGCATTTTTACGACTTAAGGCCTTATAAAAGAGAACGAAAAAATGAAATTGCCAAGGGGCAGGGTGTAGAAAAATTAGTAGACGAGGTGACTAATGTGCCGGGTGGTGGGTTGGCATTTTTTCTAGAAGATTGTCTGCGAGAAAGCTTCCGCCGTTTTCCGCCTTTATCATCAATAGCAGAGGTTGTGGGGAGCGGAAATAAAACGGCCGATAATAAGAGATATCTTCGAATGCGCTCCGAGCTTGAGGCCACCAAAATTCGTCGTGTGGAAGAGTTGGGAAGTGAGGGCGCCGAAGATTCTCGATGGGTGCCTTATGCTAAAGGCGGAAAGTTTGCGCCGTGGTGGGGGAATTGGGACTACGTCGTAGACTGGTCGCCCGAAGCACGACATTTTTACGCCACAAATAGAAGTTCAAATCTTCTCGGCGAGAAATATTGGTTCAGGAAAGGATTGACCTACTCCGATTTATCCTCTGTTGCATTGGGTGTGCGCAGGCTACCCGAAGGAACACTCTTCGATATGACCGGACCTGCGATTTTTGTTGAAAACGACGACCAAAGGTTCTTAGATGGGCTGATGGTAATATTGAATTCTACGGCTCTTCGAAAAATTGTGCAGGCGATAAATCCTACGCTGCATATACAGGTTGGCGATCTACGCAAGGTTCCGATTCCCGCAGAAGAGGTGCTCCGCTTTTCAGATTACGGCGCGCGTTTGGCTGTTTTGGTTCAAACAATACTGTGTGAGCCGAGCGAGGATTTATTGAGAAGCTACCTAAATCTTGAACGCGAAGCCGATGAAGAAGTTTGCAAATTGTATGGGTTCAGACCGCAGAACGAGGATATGTTTAAGCATCATTCTCTACGAAGTGTTTTCATGACAAGCCCGAATAAAAGCGTATACTGATACAAATTTCAAGTGGTTTCTATGAGTAAAGGCGGAAAAACAAAAGGGGGGCTTTTCGGAAAAGGTAGCACCTTCGTCGGCGACGCAATTGACGAGTTGGAGGCCGAACGTCGTCAATACGATTTTGTTGCTCAAGCGCTCAATGGCGTCTTCGGACAAATCGAAAGGGCCATGACGATGATGCGGGTGTATCCCAAAAATCATCCCTTGGTCGACACGCTCATCGAACAGATTATCGTGAAATTGGAGCCCATATTTGAAACCGAAGACGATGTGATTGTTCGTGTTGATGCGATGCAATTATCCTCGGAATGGGGCCATATGGTGTACGAGCAGAATAGCGCAGAAAAGAAGGGATTTGCATGGTATTCCTCATACGCCGATGGAGTGATTCAGTACGAATTTCATAAAGGGGTGGACGCCGAGGAAATGCAGAAATTCCTTTGGTTGATCAACAACTCAAATCAAGGCCAGCTTAGCTCCGACGATGATACGGTAACCTTGTTGTGGGAGTTGGGTCTGGATAAGATAAAGTACTTCGCCGTGGAAGGTTTTGTTGACGGTGGTTCTTTGTCTGATTTTGACAAACGTACCGAACCCGAAGCGACGGCGATGATCGTCGATGCGGCCGAGAATCCTGGAAAGAGTTCAGAACTTGGCGATATCTTTTCGAACCTTAATACAATTCACGTCGATTTGTTTACCCGTATGCAAATTGAGGCGCAGATGAAAATTCCTGAGGTCGAATTGCGGGAGCACGATCTCGAATATGCCTTTATGGTAAATGTAAAAGCCTTGGAAGCAGTGGTCCAAGAATGGGATTCTAGCGCGGATTTAGAGTACCGTCTGATAGAGGCTCTTTTGAGTGTCATCCATACTGCCCCGGCGACCTCGGGCGCAAAAAAAGCGGGCGAAATTATCGCCTCTGTGACCCATCAACTTTTGGATCGAGAAATGTGGGGAGGGGCGGTGAAGGTGATGAAACTGCTTGATGCCAGACGGTCTCACTTTGCCGAGAAAAATTTTGATCCGGTAGGGTTGGTACTTGCTGAACTCAGCGACCCTGCACGTTTGGATGCATTGCTCAATGGTTTTCAGAAAAATGGCACCCAGCGTGAAGAGCTTCGTGAACTGCTCCTGCTTCTCGATCATGAAAAAGTTCAGAAGCAAA
>JALSKP010000419.1 GCA_026988815.1 Myxococcales bacterium
GCGCGGGGAGACTTAAGGGGGCGTCCATGTATTCATCGAGATTTAGAACGCCGTCGCTATCGCTATCGATTTGCGAAAATTCAAATTTTCTATAGGCCACATAGATTTCGCGAGGCTCAACAAATCCGTCACCGTTGGCGTCGACTTTATCATAGGCAAAATCGCCCTTTGTCGACAAGGAGTAATACGTCGACGGGACCGAGCGCGATCCTGGAGGTTTGGGCATGACGAAGTTGTGCTGCTCCTCCATCGTAAAGTGGGTCACATAGCGTGAAACCACTTCATAGCCGAGCGCGCATAAGGTCATAAATAAGACAACGAAGGCACCAATAAGGGCAGCTTTGTTTTTCTTGAGACGCCGCCAAGCATCGGTCCAGAGACTGGTCCCTTGAATGAGTTCAACTTTTTTTTCTGTGTTGTTTTCCATCAGTCGTAACTCACCCGTGGATCGATAAGTGTATATAATATATCGACGACCAAATTCAGTAAAACAAGTAAAGTCGAATACAAAATAATGGTTCCCAAGACGAGGTTATAATCTCGATTTAGGGCCGATTCTATAAAGTGCGCGCCAAGACCAGGAATCGCAAAAATACGTTCAACGACCACCGATCCTGTAAGGAGTGCCGCGAACGCAGGTCCTAGATAAGATACCACCGGTAAAAGTGCACCTTTTAATGCGTGCCGAAATACGACAATTTGTTCGGTCAAGCCTTTTGCTCTAGCGGTACGAATATAATCTTGTCGAATAATTTCGAGCATGCCTCCTCGTGTGAGACGGGCAACATAGGCGGCGTAATAAATCCCCAATGTTAGGCTCGGTAAAATACTGTCTTGAAAGGAATCCCAACCCACGGCGTTGAACAAATCGAGTTTTAACGCGAAGAAGGAAATTAGCAGCGGTCCAAGCACAATATTGGGAACCGAAACGCCGATCATCGCGATCGTCATGGTGAGATAATCAGAAATCGTATTCTGCTTTAATCCTGCGTACAAACCGGCAGGAATCCCGATAAATAACGCAATCAACAAGGCTTGAATACCAAGTTGAATGGTGTAGGGCATTCCTGATTTTAGGGTCTCAATAACCGTACGGTCCGACTTCATACTCTGACCTAAAGACCCCGAAAATAGGGTCTTCAAGTAAATCGCGTATTGGGTCTGGGTCCATTCTGAGGGCGGTAGAATATGGGTTCCTGGCGTACTTAATTCCCCCTCCAGCGAAGAGGACTGCCAGTACTCACACGAGGCCGTGGGTTCCAGAACAGGCGTTCGATAGACCGGGAAAACCGGGCGGTCGAGCGCGTTTAGCTTAACACAGGCACACGTATTAGACTCACGTTCTTTTAAGCAGGGATTACTCGGTGCTTGTCGGGTGAGCCACAAAGATGCTGTGACGATAATCAAAATAACGGCGATACTACTCAGTAAGCGCCGGAAGACGTAGCGGGTCACGCGGTCTCCTTCTTAGATAGAAAGGTTAAGAGGCGGATTGAGAGATTTACTTCAAGCTCATGTACTTGAAAAGGTGAACATCACGATTATGTGGCTCAAAGCCCTGAATGTCTGTGCTTTTGAGCATATTGTTCGTGTAGAAGTAAATAGGAATGATAGGGCCTTCGGTTAGAAGCAATTCTTCGGCTTGCTGCATCAAGGTTACACGCTTGGCTTTATCTGTTTCAGCTTCGATAGATTTTAACAACGCGTCATATTTAGCGTTCTTCCAACCGGTATCGTTGTTCCCATTTTCGGATTGCCACATTTCAAGAAAGGTATTGGGATCGTTATAATCTCCGATCCAACCCGCACGGGCGATTTCATAGGAGAGGCTATCAACGTCCTGAAGATAGGTCGCCCATTCCTTGTTATTGAGTGTAATGTCTATACCGAGGTTCCTTTTCCACATCGCTTGGATGGATTCTGCAACCAGTTTATGATTTTCGTCGGTGTTATAAAGAAGGCTGATTTTTGGGAAACCCTTTCCTTTCGGAAAGCCGGCCTCGGCCAAAAGGTCTTTGGCTTTTTTGATGGAATAGGAAGTTTTTGTGGTGGATGTATATCCTGCGATCGGCGGCACATAAGAATCGGCAACAGTGAACAATCCGTTCAATGTGTTGTCGATGAGGGTCTGACGATCGATGGCCAAAGATAGCGCTTCTCGTACTTTAGGATTCTTGAGCGGACCTTCTTTTGAAACATTGAGACGATAATAGTACACGCCCAAAAGAGGCTCTCTGAAATAGTCATCGTCGGCTAAAAGACCTGCGATTTGCGCGACCGGAAGTCCAGCTCCCGTCCAATGTAGTTGGCCGGTTTTGTACGCATTTACACGCGCATTGGCGTCGGTGATGATACTCAACTTAATGTCTTTCATCTTGACCTTCTTTGCGTCCCAATAATGCTCATTGGCACGAAGAATAACTTTCTTTTGAGGCGCGTAGGTGGCAAGTTTATAG
>JALSKP010000420.1 GCA_026988815.1 Myxococcales bacterium
GGTTCTTTTGCTGGAAGATTTACCGCGGTTAAATCAGTACGTTTTCCCCGGAACGAAAGTAGATTCGCACCTACAATCGGTAGGCGTCCTTTGGACAAGCGTGAGAAGGAAAGCCGAGGCAATCGCTGAGCGAGAGGGAACAAAGATATCAGTGATATGTGACCGCACACGATATCCGCAGGTCTGTCGCATCTTGGATGGCGAGCGCTGGAGAAACAGAACTTATCATTGCGCGGGTACTCAATCACACTCCGAAGGGGGTGACGGGTGGCACTTATGCACATCTAGACAAATCGCCAATAATGGACGCTCTTGAGACTCATTCGCAACGTTTAGCATCGTGCAAGAAAGACAAAAACTGGACGTTGAGCTCAAGAGTTATTACCGACGATGGGGGAGGGATGTTTTACGGTATTCTGCAGCTCACCCGGGACCAAGCAATCGCCTTCTCTCGAGAAGTGAACTGGAGCTCGTGGAGCGATGATAAAATCGTTAAGTTCCAACTTTTCCAAACTCTTTCGTGTGTTGGGTTCGACCGATACCACGAAGCAATTGAGAATGTGCTGGGTCGACCAGTGTACATTCACGAGCTGGGCATAGAACGAGAGACTTTGATTGCTGATTATCTTGAGCGTCGTCCGGCGCCATCAAATGAAGATCTTTTGAAGGATCTCCCGTCTTCGGTTCTGGGTGACCTATTGAATTGATTGCGCCTACCTGAACTGAAAGAAGAGCAAGTTGACTTAGATGGTATGGGCGACTTTTAGGGTTTATCTAGGAGCTTCCATGCCTTGTCATACCTCCATCTCTATTTGCGCCGGCTGTAAATTTGTTATCATCAAATCGGTCATCGATTCGCGTCCGTTGGTATTCTGCCTTCGGTAAACGTTAAAACATCCGGGATCGATGAACTGCTTTTGGCTTCGGAAATAAACGAACGATCCAAGCTCGGCCGCTTCGGCGAGAGAAAGATATCCTTTGTTCAAATACGTTCCGTGTCCTTCTTTTCGCTCCGCATACGGTGGGTCGACAATCCAAAAGACGCGCTTGCCTTTGAAATCGTTGATAAGTTTACTAAAGTCGCAACGACGCCAACCAGGTATCCGTCACACCGGTAATCGAAAACCTTTACCTTATTGGTAAACGTTTTCCGTTTCGCTCGGATTCTTTCAGAGCAACCGCTCACCATATTCGATAGAGTTATCCAGTCGTAACCAGGAAAACGGTTCAACGTCTCGTGGATAAAGTCAGCATCGGCACCCGTCAGTTTTTCATAAGCATCGTTATTCGTTCTACGGCCGAACCGTTTGAAGAATATTCGACGCACGATATTTGTTTCAGGTATTTTCTGAAGGCGCTCGCGAAAGTTGTCCAAATCATTGCAAATAACCCTGAGTTCGGGACGATAGTATTTAACGCAATGGGACAACAAACCCGACCCGCCGAACAAATCAACTACCAAACTCCCTGCAGGGATTGTCCAAACGACCTTATCAATAAACTCATTCAGAAAGTCCTTCTTCTGCCCGATAAAAGGAAGCGGAGACCTCGCCCAGTGTCGAATCGTTTGGTCGCGATTATTGTAGAATTCTAAATTCATTCAAAAAACCACGGAATAAGCTTTTTCCTATCGCACCGAAAAAGAGACTCGTCCGAACCTCCAACGCGCTTTTCCTGATTCGCGTTAAAAGAAAGTTCGAAATCGAGAGCGCTCGTAGCCTTCATTTTCGAACCATTCCGCCATCGTCGAAGCTGCGACACGGGACTGCCAACAATTTCCGAAAGCTGCCTTAGTCCGCCGACTGAACGAGCACAGCGAACAATATAGGAAGCGACTTTCGGCTGCCAGGTTGGTGCTGATTTTGTAGACGACGTTACTAGTTTTTTGTATTCCTCTTTCGTCATGCGCGCCTCAAAAATGTTATTTCATTGAACGCCAGGATCCAATCCTCGAACTCACCTTTGATGCTTTCAAGGTAGTAGGCGTTTGAATTCGGCGCAGTGCTTGCGGATTTTATTCTATTAATCAACTCGGCTCTGTTAGCCTCTTCAACGCCTTCTAGAAACGCGATTTTACTTTTCAGCGCGAGTTTTTTAGTTCGTTCGAATTCCTTTTCCAGTTTTTCCAGCTGTTTTTGTTCAATCAAAATAACCTCTTTTGTCCGTTTAAATTGTCTTTGAATTCGTCGCGCATCGCGGGCGTGACGGTAAACTTCTTTACGAAGTCGTTTTCGTTATTCTCGTGCACCCGCTCCCAAATAAACCAACTTGTGGTGACGTTGTCGGTACCACCATCGTTGGTGAACGATATCCTCGGCATGACGATTTGCATCGTGTGTTTCATTCCGTGCATTCGTTTCGTGAGCAGGTCCCAACGAATAGATCGCGCCCTGCTCACGTCGGAGCACGGCTCGTCGAAGGTCGAACGAAGTAAAAAGCAGACGGCCTTAAT
>JALSKP010000421.1 GCA_026988815.1 Myxococcales bacterium
ATACGACGCGTACTGTAGAGCGTATGACCTCTGGAAATAATACCAATCTTCATAGAAAAATCGCCAAAATCATGAGCACAATTACGAACGCGAGGAAAGCGTATACCACAATTTGTGGATCCATTTTCGATTTGTCTCCCCCAAAAAATTCTTCGATGGGCGGAAGTTCCCGCTTTTCTGGTGTAGGCGTCATTGACACCTTGGGCCGTGTTTTTAGAACACCTGAATCGATTTCCAAGTTGGTTTGGAAGGTCTGGATCTCTTGAGAGGCGTCGGGTTCTGATATCCCACGTGGTTGCACAAAGTCAGCGGGGACGTGAAAAGGAATTACACGTGTATCGAGCGCGAGCTTGGCTTCAGCTGCACTTTGGAAACGTAGTTTGGGATCGCGCGAAATCATTTTCCCAAGCCATTTCCTCCATCGTGGCGGACAGTCTGAAACATCAATCGGCATCGGATTGAGGACCTGTGCCATCACGTCTCCATGGGAGCTCGCATTCATTCTTTTTCGGCCGGTCAACCATTCAGCCACAACCAGCCCAAAAGAATAAAGGTCGATATTGGGACCGAAAGGATCGCCTACAACGAGTTCAGGGGCCGCATAGCGAGGCGTCCCCATAAACCCCCCTTGAAGGGTTTGTACGAGCGTGACGCCTTCGTCTTGGCTGGTCAAAATTCGGCTTGCTTTGGCAATACCGAAATCGACAAGTTTGGCGTTTCGAAACCCGTCCGCACTTGCGACAAGAATGATATTTTCGGGTTTAAGATCGCGATGAATCACACCGCTTTTATGACACGCCGAAAGTGCACTCAGCATCTGAGCTACGAGTCGAATCGTTTGTTCGTCGCTCGCCGGTCCTTTAACTTCCAACCATTGATCGGAGGAAAATCCACGTAATAATTCCATGGCAATAAACTCCCCAAAAGGACTCGAAAAAAAGCCATAGATTTTGACGATATTGGGATGTTGAATCGCGGCTAGCATTTCGGCTTCTTGGCGCATACGAACAACGGCGTGTGGATCGTTGTTTCCCGCATCACCTCTTAATATTTTTATTGCGACGAGCACATTGGTATGCCGATCTTTGGCTTGCCAAATATTACCGTACCCACCGCTAGCTAACCGTGCGGTAATTTCAAAGCGATTTGAAAGAAGCGTCCCTTTTCTGAATTCGTCATCGGAAGTCACAATTTCTCAAAAAATAATTCCCTTACAATATGACCCGATGCGTTGAAAACGGCAACTTCTTTTCGTCGTTGAACGCCAATACTAGTTCAATTTTTGGGTCTTTCTTTCTTTTTCTTTTACTTAATTCTATCTGGATTAACGCCAACAATGAGATGCATCGGACCGTCCATTCCGCTATCCCACGACGCAAATAGGTTATAGGCCTCCGAGCGCATCCGTAGAACGCCAGCTTTGGGAATATCCTCAAAAGGGGTACCGAGTTCTTTGTAAAATTGCGCCTGAATAAGTGCCAGGTTGGTGTTCACTCTCTTTACTTCCAGCGTAAATACTTTTTTATCTAATTTGGGATGAAAGCCGATTCTAAATGACAATAGCTTTGGATCTTCTGGCAAAAGGCATCCAAGAAAAAAGGTATTCGCCCTCTTCCAATCTGGTTTGAGTTCCAGAGGATTCACGCACCTTTTCTTCAAAAAACGAGAGGCATCCTCAAAGGACTGGCCTATATAGAACTCCTCAATTCCATCCAATCGCACCTCACCATCGTTAAACAGAATTCGCGGTCCAGTCTTTACGAGATCTTCGATTTCGGTGGGGCTCAATTTCTTCTGTTCTTGGCAAGATGAAAGGAGAAAAAGGAATAGGATAAAAATAGGTTTTAGCATGATACATCCAGCATTGGCCATGTCTGAAGTACCAATAGAGATGCCTAAAGTCGAGAACTCAGTTTAGATACACACGAATTCGAACAAGATGCTTTGGGTTGTGTTCCAATTCCTTGTACTCGGCTAGAAGATCACCGCCTTCCTGTCCCCCATAACGTCCCAAGGCGATAATTGCCGCCATACGAACGTCGTCATCTTCGCTTTTTAAAAAAGGCGATATTTTAGATACCGATGCCTCACCTTCCACTTCTCCGATCGCAATAATCACTGAAGGAAGAAGATTTGCGCGTTGGTTATTTTTAAGTAAATGTCGAAGAAAGGCGTTCGTTTTTTTGTGTTTAGGAAAGAGGACCAAAACATTGAGAATACGAACCTTTACTTTCAAATCTTGACTGGTTTTGAAAATCGCCAACGCGTTCTCAACAGGTTCTGAAAAAGAAGAAACGATAAAGTCTCGATCAGGATAAAAATCGCTGGTCGTCAAATAGTGCTTCAGAGACGTGCCGCGCCGAGGGCTCTCTGCAAAAGAAGGTGAAGAGAAAAGGCAAATAGCTAGTAATATGGTGCAAAAAATTTTCATCGTTAATCCTTAAACAAAC
>JALSKP010000422.1 GCA_026988815.1 Myxococcales bacterium
AGCAAAACAACGGTCGTACGAATAACGGCAATCCAAACAACGGAATGCAAAACAATGGTGCTACGAATAATGGGGCGACGAATAACGGTCTCAATAATCCGGTCAATAATACCACCGCGACCAATAACACCACCAACAACGGGACCACGAACCAGAATAATCAAAACTGTGTGGAATCAACAGTTGCCGGTCCTTGCGACGCGCTTTGCCAAACAGGATGTGAAGACATGCAAACCTGTGTGGCAGGTATATTCATGCAGGGCAGAATGGCCGAAGAAATTTGCCAGCCTGTTGGACCTGGTATGCAGGGAACAGCCTGTGGACAAAATGCTGGATGCGCCGAAGGGTTCGGATGCTTAGGCGAAACATGCAATAAATACTGTCGTCTTCCCGATGGAATGCCTTCATGTGGCGCTGGCGAATCATGCGTACCCGCTATTGCCCAAGGCGCAAATATTGGCATCTGTAGAGCGGGTTGTACTATCTTCCCCGATAGCTGTGGAGCGACGGAGAAATGTGCACCGATCTCAGCTACCTCGGTCGCCTGTGTTCCTGCTGGCGCGAAAGCCGTAGGCGACGCATGTTCTGCAGGTGAATGTGGAAAAGGAGCGGCGTGTATCGGGCCTCAAGGCGGACCAACAAATTGTAGAACAATTTGTGATCCCAACAATGCCACACAATGTACGGCACCAGAAGTATGTAATATGCTTGGCGCTGGAGCACCTTTCGGTGCCTGCATCGCGCCTTAAGGTTATCGAGTAATCTTAAAGAAATCGCGCTTCTCGCGCGATTTTTTACGGCGCTTAAACCTTCTCGAAAAATATTGGATGGAACTATTGTGTAATCTCGATGGAACCTCGCTCGCGGATCGTTGTCATACCTGATATGGCTTCTGTTATGCGTATCATTAATTTAAATGCTAAAGTTTCCGAGTTCGGATTTTTTCGTAGTTTTGCAACTACGCGAAAACGACTCATTTTTTCCGTCATTATCTCAAGCGCGATCGCCTACGGCTTGGCCTTTTTAGGCGCTTACTATGTGCTTGAGGTTAGCGGGTCGGTGGGTATTAACTTGGCCATTATTACCGCCTTGATGATGCTTCTATTGGTGATGAGTTATCTTCAGGCGGTACTCGTCGGTGAATTTTTCTTCACCGAAAACTGGCGCAGACGGGTGGTCCTTGGTGAGAAGGTTGATGGTGCGTTAAAGGATCACAATGCCGAATTTCTTATTGTCTTGGTCGTCTTCGTTTTAGTTAATGCTTTTACCTTAAACCTTTCGACCAATGGTTTTTTTGATACTTATCATAAAGAAGGCTTTTTCAGATCTGAGCTAAGATCCTCTGATCCCTTGGACCGTAAAAATGCCCTCGTTCGTATGGCCGATATTACGAACGTCATGTTGTGGGAAGACGGCGGGCTTCGCACTTTGGTCCGACAACAATACATCGACCCGGACGCACGGGTACGGGAACAAGCGGCTTGGAATTCGGGCGAGATGGGAGATAAAAGCGCTCGAAAAGACCTCATTAAACGCCTTGAGGATTCGAGCTTGGATGTGCGGGCAAGCGCCGCCATTGCGCTAGGGAAATTGGGAAATCAAACAGAGGTACGAGAGGCCATTGAAGCAAGGCTTGAAAAAAGTAAAGGTCCCAAGGAGCGTATCGCAATGCTGAGAGGCTTGGCCCTTCTCAATTCTCCGCTATCTGGGCTTGCGGCTTGGAAACACACACGAGATGACGATGAATCGGTGTCGTTGTATGCATACTGGGTGGTCAGAAATGGCGCCCCCAACGGCATTCGAGAAAAACTCAGGGAGCGTCTTGCTAGCAAAACCTCACCCAAGGAAAGGTGTGCTTTACTAGACACCTTGAAAATGGTCGCCAATGAAGACGATGTTAGTTGGTCCAGGCGTCAGTTTGAAAGTGTGAAAAAGGGTGAAAAATGTGAGCCTTTTGTTTGGGAGGATCGTAACGAACGTATCTATTACGTACTTTACAGCGATACCTTTCGCGTAAAACACATGAAGATCGTTGCCAACGCGAGCGGTACAACCCAACGAAGTTGGTTCGATCGCCTGATCGCCGATACCTCTCAATCGTGGAGGGTTCGCGAGGTTGCCCTGGAAATCGTTAAGCAAATCGACAAGGCCCAGAAAGGTCGACATTAAGGCCGTTCACCTTTGGAAGGTTCTAGTCTAGATCTAGTGTGATCATTTTCGGCGGGTTGAATGAAAGAGGTTTCTTCTTTGGAATGAAGAGAAGTCCCCTCTACTGGGAGAGGCTAGGGTCATTTGTGCAGCTCCACTGTAGTCGTTAACGAAAGCAAGTTCTATCAAAATCCCGCTGATATGGATCACACTAGATGACCTCGGCAAACTTATTGATCGTGTCATGCCTGCAAAGGTCGCCCAGTATAGGTCCATTTAAATGGTTTTGACAAAACTCGGTT
>JALSKP010000423.1 GCA_026988815.1 Myxococcales bacterium
TTCTTCGGCATTTCTCTTCGATTCTGCGGCCATGATTTCAAGAAGCATTTGCTTAGCGCGTAGTTGACTTCGTTTAGGGGAGTTTGTCCAAAACATTTCCTAATTTAGGCACCTAGCGAAGCTCTCTTCAACCTTTGGTGTTTCACGAACGACAAGACTGTAATCAATAAATGTTCTCCTAAATCGTGCTCTTCTGTTTCGTGTGAAGGAAATGCATCACCGCATCGTGAACCGTCAAGAATACTTTTTCGGTTTCTTTATCGTCGCATACTTCACCGGCCACGAGGACCCTACTCACTGGCTTTTTCATGTTGGCAAAGAAGAGCGTAATGCCCTCTCCTTCTAACCGCGTTTGTATTTCGCACAAGGCCCCCTCTCCTGTGGCGTCAATTTGATTCACCCCACTCATATCCAAAATCACCGCCTTTAGAGGACCGTGGAGTTTCCCTTGCTCATCGATTGTCGATTTCAGAAAGTTGACGTTGCCAAAATAAAATTGTGAATCGATACGCAAGAGTAGTAAATTCTCATACCTTTCTAAGTTTTCATAATTTTTAATGTTCCGGTAAGAGGTTGTATTTTCGATACGTCCAAGAACGGCAAAATGAGGTTTAGTGGATCGTTCGATGAAGACGATTAGCGATGCCGCGACTCCCACGCCCAAACCTACAACGATACCGAAGGCAAGGGTTGCAAAGAAAGTAAGAAGATAAAGTCCAAAGTCGCGGCGCTTTATTTTCCAGAGGTGTTTTGCAACCCCAATATCGATAAGACCAAAGACGGAGGTGATGATAATCGCCGCCAAGACAGATCGGGGGAGAAAGTAGAATAAAGGTGTTAGATATAAGAGTGTGACGGTCACTAGAGCCGCTGTAATAAGCGCGGCCAAGGGTGTATTTGCGCCCGCAGATTCGTTAACGGCCGTCCTCGAAAAACCGCCCGTGACAGTATATCCTCGAAAAATACCAGCTGCTATATTTGCAAGTCCAATCCCAATGAGTTCTTGATTGGGATCCAAATCATAACCATGTTTGGTTGCCAAACCTTTGGAAATTGAAATGGCTTCCATGAATCCAATCAAGGCCACGATTGCGGCGGTTGGTAGAATCGTTAGGAGAATCTCTTTATCAATCACGGGAAGTTGGGGAATCGGGAATCCAGCAGGCACATCACCTACAACCGCAACGCCAAGTCGGGTGAGTTCAAAAAAATAGGTTGCCAAGGTTCCGACGGCAACGACGGAAAGTGCCCGGGGAAACATGGGTGATTTTTTCTTCAACATCACCATCGTCACAATACTTAGAAGTCCGATACAAAGCGTGATGATCGAGGTCGAGCCGAGTTCGCCAATCGCTTGCAGAAGGATGGTGTGAATCAGATGGGTACGTTGAATTTGGATGCCTAAAATGTCTTTAAGCTGACTGAAGGCGATAACGAGCGCGGCGGCAGCGGTAAACCCTGAAATCACAGGTTTGGAAAGGAAATTTACCAAAAATCCTAAACGGAAAATCCCCATGATGACCTGAATCGCGCCGGCGACAAAGGCAAGGACAATCGTCAAGGTGATGTATTGATCTGTTCCGACTTTGGCCAGAACACTCACCGAGGAAAAAACCAACAAGGAATCCATTGCAACGGGACCGACGGCGAGCTGTCGAGAGGTTCCAAAGATGGCGTAAACGATAAGCGGAACGATGGCGGCGTAGAGTCCCATGATCGGTGGTAGACCTGCGAGCATGGCATAGGCCATCCCTTGAGGAACGATCATAACAGCGGTGGTAATGCCGGCGCTCAGATCACCTCGAAGATCAGCTTTTTTATAATTGCGCACCCACGCGATAATCGGCAATCGCTTTTCTAGCACCGAAATGTTCAACTCATCTCTCCTCATCACCGACATGGCGGGCGGTTCTGCATTCTTTTCTAAGGGGACTTTTTTGGAAAATTACGACCGGTCAAGAGCCAAAATTTCGATGGGGTTTTCACTGGATTCTGGTGGTCGAAAAGCATTGATGGGAATTTTCAAAAAACGTTTTTTGTTTTCATTGGGCGCCGGGAGGGAGCCTGCGTCGACATTGACTTGAATGGATTGAAAAATAAGTTGTGGCGCGTCCAAGCCTTGATCCCGTTTTTCTCGCCAGGCGATAAAATCTTCTTTGGATTTGGAGGCATTGATCGCGATGTTGTTTTCTTTTTGCTCGCCGATGGTGGTTTCGAAGGCGACCTCTCGTCCGCCGGGTTGATAATCGTGTCCAACCAGAACGCGGGTGGTATCTGGAAGTTCGTAGATATGCATCACAGATTCGTACATATCTTTCGCGCTTCCGCCAGGAAAATCACAGCGTCCAGATCCGGAATCGGGCATAAAAATAACATCGCCAACGTAGAGGTCATTTCCGATGAGAAAGCTCATGCAGGCCGGTGTGTGACCGGGGGTCGGAAT
>JALSKP010000424.1 GCA_026988815.1 Myxococcales bacterium
AACGAGTACGGTTATTGGCTCGACCTGCGTCATCGGAAATGACGTCAAATTGTATCAAGGCGTAACCTTGGGCGCACTCTCCATCCGGGGAGATGTGTCAAGGAAAAGAGGCGAGGCTGTGCAACGTCATCCAACGCTTGAGGACGAGGTGACGGTGTATGCGGGCACAACTATTCTTGGTGGCGGAACGGTCATCGGAAAGGGCGCGACCATTGGTGGAAACGTTTGGATTACAAAGAGCGTCAAAGCGGGATCTAAAATATTTTATAGAGTTAACGGGACACAATCATAAGCGAGTTACCCAAAATGAAAATTGCAAAAGATGTTGTTGAGGCTATCGGAAACACCCCTCTTATTCGGCTCAAAGGGCCTTCTGAGGAAACGGGTTGTCAAATTTTGGGAAAGGCGGAATGGCTCAATCCAGGGATGTCCGTAAAAGACCGCGCCGCGAAGTTTATGATTTTGGATGCCGAACGCCGAGGGGAGCTCAAACCTGGTGGTATCATCGTTGAAGGTACTGCGGGAAACACCGGCATCGGTTTGGCGATGGTGGGAAAAGCGCGTGGCTACCGTGTCGTTATTGTGATTCCTCAATCTCAGACCCAAGAGAAAAAAGACATGCTACGTCTCTTTGGCGCGGAGCTTGTTCAGGTTCCGGCAGTACCTTTTGCGAACCCAAACAATTACGTTCACGTGGCAACACGTTTGGCAAAACAGCTCAACGCTTTTTACGCAAATCAATGGGATAACTTAGCCAATCGACAGTCCCACGTTGAGGGCACAGCGGTAGAAATTTGGGAACAAACCCAGCATAAAGTCGATGCTTTTGTAGCGGCGATTGGGACTGGCGGAACCTTGTCTGGATGTGGAATCGGACTCAAAGGATTCAATGAAAAAATCCATGTGGCTTTGGCCGATCCTTATGGCGCGAAAATGCATGCCTACTTTACCCGGAACGAACTTGAGGTAGATGTTGAGGGCGGAAGTATTACCCAGGGCATTGGACAGGGGCGCGTGACGGGAAATGTAGAAGGTTCACCTATCGATTCATCCTTTAGAATTGCGGACCTGGAAGCGGTTAATATTATCGATAAACTTGCCAGCGAAGAAGGTCTGATGTTGGGCGGTTCTTCGGGCATTAATATCGCCGGAGCAATACGCTTGGCCAAAGAAATGGGGCCCGGTCATACCATCGTTACCATTTTAGCCGACCATGGTAGTCGATACCAAAGCCAGCTATGGAACCCTGAATTTAGAAAGTCGAAGGGACTTCCTATTCCCACATACCTGGTCGAAGAAAGCACGCTTAGCATTCCATTTCAGACCTGAATGCGTGGTCTTGTCACCCCGACGAGCCAAAGCTTGGCAGGCTTGAGGCTTGATGTTAAAGGATCTTTTTTGACGGGAAATCAATGCGCATAGCGACCTGGAATATTAACGGAATCAGAGCCCGAATCGATTTCGTGGAAATGTGGCTCAAGGAACGTAAACCCGACCTTCTGGGGTTGCAGGAACTCAAGGCAACAGAGGAGCAGATTCCAAGCGAGGTTTTCGAAGCTCTCGGATATCACATGATTTCTCATCCCCAGAAGAGCTGGAATGGTGTGGCGATTCTAGCTAAAAATCCAATTGAAATCGTCCAAAAAGGATTACCTGGTCAAGAAAATGCGGGCTCACGTTTGATCGCAACACAGCTCCAATCCGGTCTTAAATTTATAACCATCTATTGTCCCAATGGAAAAAGTATTGCCCATCCGGATTATCAGGCGAAGTTGGATTGGTATGATAGTTTACGATCCTATCTCTCCGATTTTTATCGACCTAGCGATGATATTATTTTATGTGGCGATTTTAACGTTGTGCCAACACCCCTTGATGGTTGGGATGAAGACGACCGCCAAAATCGTATTTTTAGATCCGCTGAAGAACGCGACCGTGTAGAGGCGATTATCGATTTTGGTTTCTACGATTTATATCGACATCTGAACCCCAATCAACCAGGTTTTTCCTGGTGGGATTATCGTGCGGGTGGTTTTCCAAAAAATCATGGGCTGAGAATTGATTTTATGCTGGGCACTTCTTCGTTGAGAAAGAAAGTCAGATGCGTCATTCCTGACAAAGAGTGGCGTCGGAAAGTAGCTGATTTAACGCCTTCCGACCACGCACCTGTCTTTGCCGATTTCGATATGGGGTGACACCTTTATAGATTGCACCAATCGAGCAGGTTGGTTTAAGAACGAGAATAATAGCTTCAGGAATCGTTTAGGCTAGAAAGTTCAGTTTAAGGTGAAGTCACCTTTTTCTGGTGTGGTTAAATTTCAGATTTTTGCCAAATCTGAGCGCTTTTCTGATGCCTTCGAGTCGAACGTTGAGGTCCTGGACGTTTTTCCAATCCAAGATACAAGTTCGAAAAAGGAACGCCTTAGTTATCTTTGAGCATGTC
>JALSKP010000425.1 GCA_026988815.1 Myxococcales bacterium
AAGCATTTCATGGTGTCCCTTTTCACTTCTTTTACCGCTTCTAGCCCGCCTTCTCCTATAAAAGAAATCAGCCCTACCCTTCTCGATTCTACAAAGGTCCAATATGCATCTACCCGGTTCATTCTTAAAACTCCTTTAAAGTTGCATTGCGTATCTGCAAATCGTTTACAAAAGGACACACCAAGCTGGTGCCTCCGTCGACCACGAGGGTTCTTGCTAAAAAACGAGGTAAAATAATCCGATTCCAACCCGCTACGCAGATTTTGTTCCTCGTAATTGCGTTTTTTCGCTTGATCCCTTCCTCCTTTTACCGGTACCATCCCGAATCTTCCCCTGATGAGAAATCATGGCAAAGAAAAGACGTAGAAAACACAATCAAAAAAACAACTCCTCAGTTCCTGAATTAAGGAAAGAAGATAAAGAAAAATCAAAAAGCTTTATCTATTTGCTCTTTGCACTCCTTGGTATTATTGCGCTCATTTTTGTGGCGCTTCAGAGTATGTAATTGGATGTAACGCATTTATTCTTAGAAGATGGTCGGGAAATTATCGTCATTGGTACGGCTCACATCTCGCAAAAAAGCGTCGATGTCGTCAAAGCCACGATCGCAAAGGAGTCCCCCGATGTGGTCGCCATTGAACTTGATGAAGGGCGCTACGATGCCCTCAAGAATCCCGATGCGTGGCAAAATCTAAATCTGCGCGAAGTCATGAAAAATGGTCAAACGACCTTTCTCATCGCCCGCCTTGCCCTGATGTCTTTTCAGAAAAAAATGGCATCCCATACTGGCGTCAAACCCGGTGCAGAGATGATTGCGGCAATAAAAGCTAGCGAAGATTCCGACGATATCGAACTTGAATTAATCGACCGCGATATTCAAATCACACTCAAGCGAGCCTGGAGAATGACGCCCTGGTGGAGACGGTCCCTGATGGCATCCATGCTCATCGGCGGGGTTTTTCAAAAAACAGAGGTCGACGAGGATGAGCTCGAAAAGTTACGCGAATCCCATAACATCGCCGATCTCTTAGATGAAATGGGCGAAGGTATGCCCGAACTTAAAAAAGTTATCGTCGACGAAAGAGACTCCTACATGGCCGCCAAAATACGCGCTATTGATGGGAAGAAAATCGTCGTCGTTATCGGCGCCGCTCATAAATCCGGGATGCTTAAAAAGCTCGCTGAAAACGAAAAGGTCAACCTCGATGATTTAAGAATCGTTCCCGAAAAAGAAAAATGGACCAAAATTATTCCGTGGCTTTTTCCCTTGGCCGTTATCGGTGTCTTCGCGTTCGCCTATTTTAACGGCAATTACGAGGAGATGAAAACCGCCGCCCTCGCGTGGGTTCTCATGAACGGTACCCTCGCCGCCTTAGGTAGCATGATTGCCCTTGCCCACCCTCTCACGATCATCGCAGCCTTTATCGCCGCACCTATCACATCGCTTGTTCCTGTTATTGGCGTGGGAATGATTACCGGCCCTATTCAAGCCACGTTTTCGTCTCCTACGGTTCGAGACATGGAGAACGCCGGTGATGATTTTTCATTCAAAGGCGTCTGGTCAAACAAATTTCTTCGCGTTTTGCTCGTTTTTGTCCTATCGACAATCGGATCCCTCGTCGGCAGTCTGGCCTCCTTGGGATGGTTGAAGACCCTCATCTATCCCGTTTTTGAGCAACTCTCGACCTCCCTGACATCGTTGCTCTGACAGCCCTTTTTTAGAAACAAATTCGCTTTTTGTGTGGCATTTTAGCCTCTTAATGTTAGCATCTTGCCAACCGTTAAAAATTAGTGATTATTATGAACGACGACCTTTCCGAAGAATCCGTTTTAGACCGCATCAAAGTTCACAAAAAAGATGAATCCCATCGACCGACCGTTCAAATCGACGGACGCCCCTTATCGGACGGTTTCACCGTAGAAAAAATCGGGCTTCGGGTTCTCTCAGGCGATGACGCAGGAGATGTTGTCCTCTTCGAAAACGCTTTTATTCGCATCGGCTCAGACCCCTTAAACGATATCGTTTTGACCGACCCTACCGTCTCTCGACATCACGCCGAGATCCGGCGAGTGGGAGATGACATTCAATTGGTCGACATGAATAGCACGAACGGAACAACGGTCGACGGTCTCTCGGTCGCTGAGATCAACCTTCAACCCAATCAAATATTTCAAGTTGGACGCACACAAATTCGGGTCTCGACCTTAAAGGAACAAATTCCGATTTCGGTCACCCAGAAAACGCACTACGGAAGCATGGTCGGGCATTCGGTTGCTCTCCGAGAAATTTTTTCTATCTTGGACCGCATTGCACCTTCTGAGTTAAGCATCGTCATCGAAGGCGAAACCGGAACCGGTAAAGAACTTATCGCACGCGCCATTCACGATCAAAGCAACCGTGCTAAAAAACCCTTTGTCGTATTCGATTGTTCGGCCTTCAC
>JALSKP010000426.1 GCA_026988815.1 Myxococcales bacterium
AAACGATCGGTAAACTCAGATCCATTATCAGTCAAAATCGTATGCACAGGATATCCGAAAGCTTCAAGAAAATTCTCCAGGCATTTTTTTACGCTCGCTCGATCTTTACGTGCAATGCACTCTACATCAACGAAACGAGTCGTGCGTTCGATAGCAACAAACATGTATACATTTTTACTGATTTTTTAGGTGTAGAAAAAGGACTCTTATCAAGACAGGCTTTCATTCCAAGTACCTTTTTTTTTTACCACGTTTTTTTCTGCGGCCGATAAGCGCGCGTTGCTCGGCGTCTTTAATCCATCCCTCAAACATCGCTATCACCTCTTCAAGGGGAATCGCTGGCGGCATGGGTGTGAATTCTATGTATTCTGGAAGGTGGTCACAATTGCCTCTTTTCCGAAAATAACCCTGTCTTTTGAAGCCCTACAATTCAACAATCTTACCTAAACCATAGGACGCCGACACGGGCGACCACAGAGCGTCGCGCCCTACAATTCAACAATCTTAAAACCAAAGGCTTGAGCCCGGGGCTTTATCCTGATAAACGACATCTTTTGATTCGGGAGCTCTTTTGAATTTTGCAAAACGTTATGCAGCGGTCCTTCTTTTACTCATCGCTATTGCTGTTGTCGGCGTCGTTGCAGGCGGCGACCCAACGGCGATGCAGGTTTATGTGGACCGTGCTTTTGGCAGCATCGTGGGCGTACTGGCGAATGTCTTTTGGACGGTCCCGGGCATCCAAATGCCGCTTATTGTTCTGGTCCTTATTAGTGGCGCCATTTTCTTCACCTTCCGTTTTGCCTTCATCAACATCCGAGGTTTTGGCCATGCGATAAAGGTCGTCAAAGGCGACTATGATGACCCCGACGATCCAGGCGAGGTCTCACACTTCCAGGCGCTCGCATCTGCGCTCTCGGCAACGGTTGGTCTGGGAAATATTGCAGGCGTTGCGGTGGCCGTTACCCTCGGCGGACCGGGGGCGATCATTTGGATGGTCATCGCTGCAATCTTTGGAATGACGTCTAAATTTGCCGAGAGTACCTTGGGGCAAATGTACCGTATCGTCGATGAGGACGGCGAAGTTCAAGGTGGTCCGATGGTCTACCTTCGAGACGGCTTAGCAGAATTAAAAATGGGTCCTTTAGGCAAGGTTCTCTCGGTTCTCTTTGCTGTACTTTGTATCGGAGGATCCTTTGGCGGTGGAAATATGTTCCAAGCCAATCAAAGTTTTCAGGCCATTGCCCAGACGATTCCGGCCCTTGGTGGAGAGAAATCGACGGCAAAAATCAAGGTCGTCACTGCGACGCCCTTTGATATGCCTTCAAATCGATTCCTTGTTAAATTTACCGCTTCCCCTGTCAACGATTCTTCTCCAAGCACTTCCTATCGTCCAGCCAAAGATTTAAGTATCGCAGCCGCAGATTGGAAAAAAGAAGGAGGCGAATTTACTATTTTTGTAGAAGCGGAAGCCTTCAAAAGCGGAACCGTATTCGATCTCAAAGAATCGACTTCTTTGGTCATGGAGTTCGGTGCAATCAAAGCCATCAATGGATATGGCCGCGAGGTTAAGTGGCAACGACAAGGTGTTTGGTCGGACAAAGAACTTAAATTAGACAAAGACAAAAGACCTGATGTAAGCGGTGTGGAAAGCTCGATTTCCAACGCCGAAAAATTTCGAGGCGGTACAGGAGATCTCGGTTGGCTCTACGGTATTCTACTCGCCATTCTCGTCGGCATCGTCATCATCGGAGGCATTAAACGCATTGCCAAAGTGGCCGATAAGGTCGTCCCTGCGATGGGCGTTCTCTATGTTTTTTCCGCCATCACGATATTAATTCTAAATATGGATGCCGTACCCGGGGCCATTTCGATTATGTTCAAATCGGCCTTCAGCATGGAGGCGGGTTTTGGTGGTTTGATGGGCGTCATTGTTCAGGGTGTCAAGCGCGCAGCCTTTAGTAATGAAGCTGGTGTTGGATCGGCCGCTATTGCTCATGCGGCAGCTAAAACCAAATACGCCATCCGTGAAGGCTTGGTTGCCTCCATTGGTCCTTTCATCGACACGATCATCATTTGTTTTATGACCGGTATTGTGATTGTCGTGACCGGTGTTTATGCCGATCCAGCAACGGCAGGACTTGAAGGTGTTTTACTTACCGGTGCTGCTTTTGAAAAATCCCTTCCCGCATTTTCCGGAATCCTGCTCTCTATCGCCGTCATTCTATTCGCATTCAGTACGATGATTTCGTGGAGTTATTATGGCGAGCGAAGTTGGACTTTTCTCTTTGGAAAAGATCAGGCGATGCCTTATCGAATTCTTTTCTGTGTCTTCGTTTGGATTGGATGCGTTTCGAGTCTGCAAAACGTTATTGATTTCTCCGATATCATGATTCTTTCGATGGCCTTCCCTAATATTCTTGGTGTTGTTCTCCTG
>JALSKP010000427.1 GCA_026988815.1 Myxococcales bacterium
TGATATACTTACCGTCACCAGTAAATCCACATGTTCAGAATTTCAAAACGAGAAGCTTGAAGACTTTCTAAGTTTTGAAGTTTCAAATATTCAGAGCGCACACATCACCTTGGTAGCGATCGAAAATAGTGAATTTTCCTCAAAACTTCCCACACGCAATTGTTTTGACAGCGGTGTGGAATTTGAAATCCGCGCGAATAATTCCTGGACGGTCGTCGGAGATGACACTGGAATGCTCTCGAAAAACACCTCTCTCTTTGGCGAATGTATTCCGGCCTTCGGTCAAGATATTCGCCGCAATGGGCGCGTAAAAACCGGTGAGCGTTACGTCGGGCCCTACCTCTCTTTTGACTTATACGAAGGATTTGGAGGCGAGGACCTGCTGCCCGTACGCGACCTTTCCTTTACCTTTACTATCGACCGAAATTTCATCTCGCTGCAATACGATACGCGCGGGCCCTTTCCTTCAAATGTTGCGTTTCTTCCTAACGTACGCACCAACGCGTCCTACTTGGTTTCCACAGATCCCGAGAATGATTTCATCTATCTTCGTAACCTGCAAAATAACGAAGAACAAATTTCTCGTCTGAGATAACTCGAAAAGCGTGCCTGATTAAAGCTGGTCAGTACCGACTGGCGGAAAAAAAACAAAACCTTGAAGGACCTCCCTTTGTTCCAAGACGGTGCGTGGAATTTTTGCATTTTGGCGAATATCTTTGAGTGTAGGGTGCGCTCTGCGCACCAACTTTGAAATGCATGACCTCATTTTGTTCCAAGGGTGCGTGGAACGCACCTACGATTTCTGTGGTCATCATATCGAAGGGGTTTATTTAAGACCGCTCACTTTGAACGCCAGACCTTGACCTCCGGCGATAAATGCACTTCCGTCATTCCAAAGCCAAGCTTCAGAAAGCGGTCCAATTTTATCCTCAGGCGTAATATCGGTCCACGTTTTTCCTTCGTCTTGGCTAAAGAGTGCAAACCCACCCTTGCTGGTTGGGAACTTTTCGCCAACGGCTAAGATATCCGTTCCTGCGACAGAAATCGCTCGAATACCGCCAGCGAATTCAATGCCTTGACCGAATACATCTACTTCACTCCAGTTTGCTGCATCGTAAAGGTCGCCCTCTCCTCGGAAAATAAGGGGGCTACGATTGGTAGCTGTTCCTTGTTGGCTGAAGCCAGCAACGACCATTAGACTGTCGTTAAAGACGTGGAGATCTAACATCTCAGCATCTTTGTTTGATAGGTCAACCTTGGTGACGTGATAGGTTGCGCCTTCCTTCTTTGAACTTAAATATACACGAGGGTTGTCATTGATAAGAGAACCTGTTGCATAAATTTTATTGTTTAAGAAATCAATGCGTCGCATCTGAAAACCGCGGGCCATGCCGTCGATTGCCATTTCGCTAAGTGTATCGACTTCAACAAAATTTTGCTCACCAGGTCCGCGTACCGCTACACCGGTTCCGGTAAGGGAATCGATAATCGCACGTCCGTCTTCTCCAATGGCGATATTTTCCGCCTGTTGAACGGATCCGATTTGGTTAGAAGCGGTGTAGAGCGCCGAAGCAATCTTCATCTCCGCGTCGAGTTTCCATACGGATTCACGGGTTCCACCGAGGTTGTCCGCGCCAGCGACGAAGACATCTCCGTTGTACTCACGGATATCTAAAACGCGAAGATCAGCAAAATCTCGGATTTCAGTCCATGTTCGGCCGCCATCTTTGGTTTGGAATAGACCTTCACCATCTGCATTTTCTCCACATCCTAAAAGACCGCGCGTGTCGTTCAGGAAAAGAACAGAAGCAGTTCGGCTCCCTGGACAGGGCGCAACGACCTTATCCCAAACAAGACCCATTGGGGTAGTCGTTCCGTTATTACCTGAAGTTGTGCCATTATTTGGGGCGGTTGTCCCATTGTTTTGCATGGTGCCATTATTTGGTGTGGTGCCATTATTGGAAACACCATTATTACTACTTCCACCATTATTGGACGCGCCGTTATTAGAAACGCCGTCACCTTTTGGGCCACAAGCAGCGGCCGATAATAGAATTAATAAAATCAGTCCTTTGTTCATTTTTTTCTCCATTAGTTTTTATCAAAAGTGATGTCGGTACAGTAGCGCTTTGCTATATTTTTTTCAAACCCTAATCTACTTTCATCAACAAAATTTATACGAAGATGACCTTCATTTCATTCATTTGAATCACGGGAAAGATGTTTCCAAGAAGGCGCGATCCCTTTTAAAGTTCAGCGTTATGAAAGATATGTTGAACGTCTTCGAGATCGTCCAACATGTCGATAAATTTTTCGAACATCGCCATGTCCGCCTCGGGTATCTTCACCGTCGATTTCGGGACAAATTGAATCTCATCAACATCATACTTGATTTCACCAAATTTCTCGGCGAGGGCTTGCTTGGATTTCG
>JALSKP010000428.1 GCA_026988815.1 Myxococcales bacterium
GATGTTTGCGAAGGCATCTTTTTTGGCACTCATGATCATGCCATCCGCGCAGGAAAAGCAGTCTCTGACAATGTCTTCAATCTGACGTCCTTTTTGGCCCTCTTCGCGCTGTTGGATAAAGTAGGCATTTTCGGCAAAACGGCATCCATCGATAATGAATAAGGTCCCAAATTCATGGGCGAGGCGAGCGGTCTCCTGAATGTTTTTGAGACTCACGGGTTGGCCGCCTCCGGCGTTATTGGTGATCGTTAACATCACACAAGGAACATTCTCTTGATGCTCGGAAAGGTAAACTCGAAGCCTATCTAAATTAATATTACCTTTAAAAGGATGTATCGTCGCCGGTTGTTTTCCTTCTTCGATCACAAGGTCATCGGCGCTCGCTCCACTGGATTCGATGTTGCCGCGCGTTGTATCAAAATGCGTATTAGAAGGAATATATTTTCCCTCACCACCCAAGAAAGAAAATAGAATCGCCTCCGCGGCGCGCCCTTGGTGGGTGGGAATAATGTGTTTGAAAGGCATCAAATGTTTAACTGCATTTACAAAACGTTCAAAGGAAGGTGAGCCTGCGTAACTCTCATCTCCTCGCATCATCGCCGCCCATTGTTCAGAGCTCATTGCGCCTGTTCCACTATCGGTGAGAAGGTCGATAATGACATCTTCGGATTGCAAACCAAACAAGTTATAATGAACCTCCTTTATCTTTGAATGCCTTTGGGCAGGAGTGGTCATTCGAATCGGTTCTACCGATTTGATTCTAAAGGGTTCAATTATCGTTTTCATCGCTACCTCGTAAAAGAGGCCTTATATTTGAATCGGAATTGGAAGGTCAATCCGTGTATGAGACGCGAAAAGATTTCGCTATTTAATCCAAGCGCTTCAGACCTGTTCGGGATTCTAAGCTTTGACGATTTGCAGGGATTTTAGAAAAAAGGAGGGAGGTTTACTTTGCGGCAACGCCAGGGGTGCATGCAGCTTTGTTGACCGAATCTGTCGCGCCTTCATAGGAGCCCTTGCTCAAGAATTCGCTTTTGGCTTCCAAAGGTGCGTTGTAGGCATCGAAGAAGACGCCGGCAAAATCAGTACCTTCGACGCCGTCCCAGTTTGTACACCAAACGCCATCGGCGGCATTGAGTGAATTTGCAATGGCACTATCTCCGTCTAAGTCGTAAAGACGCTTATCATCTTCGGCATCCATTCCAAGTAGTCCAGCAACGGACGGACCGAATCCAGCTTGTACTTCGCCTTCGCGTGTGACGAGAATCACTTCATCACAACCGAGATTTTTGAGGACCGTCGTCGGTGCGAGGTCAGACCAACCTCCGGCTGAAACCATGGTCTCGTTAATTTCCAGAGCGCGGCTTAAACCTGGCTCGGCTGGGGAAAGCGACAATGCTTTTCTCCATGGACCGACGCCTAAACCCAAGAATTTTTGCGTTTTAAGATCCTTGTATTCTTGTTGGTTTTTACCCACCGTATCCAGGTCGCTGGTTTGTCCCCAATATCCAAATTTGACGTCATCAAAGTTAACATCCAACGAAATAGGGGCGCCATCGAGGTAGGCCGTGCGTGCTTCATGAAAAGCATCAACGGAAGAACCTGTGATAACCGAGGTTGAGACGAGAGAGGAAAGACCTTCTCCAATAGGATCATCTAGACGCGTAGGTTGGTTGGCTTCATCGACGAGATATGCCGCTCGCCAGGTCCCGACCATGGTTCGGAAATGATCGCTACACGAAAGATCTCCGGTAGAAATTGCGGCCAGTTCGGGCCAGTGTTTTCCTTTTGCAGGCTCGGCACATTTATCCAAGAAGGTGTCCCATTGGGCAAGATTCTCGGGACCCATAGCGGCGTAAAAAGTACCGATACGCCCAATTTTATTCGCGATGCTTTGGAAGGAAATCACACTTGGGCGAATGAGAAGAAGATCGCTCTCGACTTTAAAGCTTCCAAATCCTTTCAATGCGCCCCAAATATCCTGGGTATGAAACTTCGGATTTTTGGAGTCGCGCAACACGGAGATGATTTCGGGGTTAATGAGGCTTTTGATTTCCTCGTTTTCCAGAACGGCGAGTACAGCTGTTCTTGCGCCCTCAAAATCTTCGTCGAGCAACAGTCGGTCGATCGAAGGCCTCTCGGCACTAATGACCGGCCTTCAAAGGAAGTACTTTTAAATATGACCGAGGATCCCGTGATCTTCAGTAGACATGCGGAATGACGGTTGTTGAGCAGATTTTTATGGGGATCTCCCCTACCGGAAAAAGTACATTTAAATATGACCGAGGATCCCGTGATCTTCAGTAGACATGCGGAATGACGGTTGTTGAGCAGATTTTTATGGGGATCTCCCCTACCGGAAAAAGTACATTTAAATATGACCGAGGGTCACATGATCTTCAGTAAACAACGTGAATATAC
>JALSKP010000429.1 GCA_026988815.1 Myxococcales bacterium
CGATCGATTACGATACCTTCGGTCGCGTCCTCTCCGATAGTAACCCTGGTTACCAACCTTTTGGATTCGCCGGAGGTTTGTATGATCACGAAATTGGCCTTGTGAGATTCGGAGCCCGAGATTATGACGCATTAACGGGACGTTGGACCGCCCCAGATCCTATTGGTTTCAACGGTGGCCAATTCAACCTTTACGTTTATACCAACAGCGATTCCGTGAACTTTATTGATCCAGATGGTAGGACTCCAATCATAATTATCCTCGGTGCGCTGGGTGCAATAGCGATGGTGGGTAATGGTCTGACCAACATGGTTTCAAATTGGAGTTATGGAAACCACTACGACCATTTTGCGACTGGAGTCACAATCGGAATTTTTAATATAATTCCGGTGATACCCACTGGTGGCACCGTTTCGAAGTTGACTGCCCACGAAAATCTGGACTGCGGGAGTGTAACTCCTGAACATCCAGAGCAATATCTAGAGAATGCTAGTGATAGCGGTTACGCGGGTGACGCAGGTGGGTTTATTTTTGGACTCGTTAGTGGAGGGAACCCTATCGTTGCTGCAATTGGGGATGTTGCTGGTAGTTTAACTTTTGGTATTTTATGGGAAAATGCGGGTAATGCTCTCGACGATGTTCGGAGAGGAAATCAGGGCCTTGGTAATCAAATGAAAGAGAATGGTCGGCGAAAGCGAATTAATCCTCAAGACTACATCAATTCAAACAGCCCGTGAGGCATCAAAAATTTTTTTCTGGGACTTATCTGATGAATAAACTATATATCGAAAACGCGCTCAGTCGGTCTAATCGCGCCAGGTTGATGCTGGCGTTTCGATACAGGGTGCCGAGAATCTTTCGGTGGATTGGTTTTGGGAAATACAAGTTCGACCCTCGCCTTATAGGGATTATGGAGGGTTGGATCTTGGTGGGTTCTTGCCCTCGTGCGGAGGCGGATTCTTTAGTTACATCCCTCGAAGAAAGCGGACTCAACACAATTACGGAGACTTCGTTAGTACGCATATTTGGAGACACATTCCGTAATTTTCGAGATTATGCTTCGGCTTTTTTTACAATATTGATGTGTTTAGCGTTGCAATATTTTGTATGGTATTTTTGGCCCGATAGCTCCACATTACTTTTGAAGCTATCCCTGGTTATCGCATCATTGGCTATATTTATAGTCGTTATTCCAAAGTTCTGTCAAAGACCAAACACGGTCGAAGAAGTACGGGTAGGCATCGGGCTCATAAAAGGCTATGAAACGAATACTCATGCGGCGAGGAATCATAACAGTGTTGCCGCGATATTTCCTTCGAATGCATTTCGTGATTTAAAGGTCTCTCTCCTCCTATTAATATGCTTATCTTGGATCGTTGCGCCGTTTTTCTACTATGTTTACTCGGACTTTACTAGTTTCGTTCTATATCTGTCCATGACACCGCTAGCCATTTTTGCACTTTCTCTCAATCGCCGGATTCTAAATCACGAAATTTCATGGGTTCTCAACGCAGAACACCTCCTAATGTACAGTAATATTTGGTTCGGGCCACGTCTAAAGATTTCAAGCAAGAAAGTGGTGGGATTAGTCAAGGAAGGAACACGATTGAGAATCAAATTTTCTTCTCGGGAGGACTTTTCGTTGTTTATTAACATGCCAGAGGAGACACTGGTCGAAGTTGTAGAATGGACGAATCAATTGCTTGCAGAGAACTTCAGCCGAATCACTCCTAATAACAAACCTCGGGTAACCGGAAAATAGGAACTGACCTACCCGAACCCAATATGAGTACGATTAGGACGTAAGAGGGCGTCGCCAGATATGTCTGCAAGACTCGTTCAGTAAGTAAAAGCGTTCGATTTGGGATTTCTAGGTGTTTGATTCATTGATTTAGCATCCACGCTGTGGCGGCCAAGCGCTTCATTTAGAAAAATGACGCTCAAGATTCGTACCACCTCGACCCAAAAAGGCTTCAAACATGACCGTGGGTCTCGTAACCGCGAGAATTTATAGTCGATTTCTTAAGACCTTCAAAACGTCTACCGGCAACGGCCGTAGAAATGACGTCCTGCGATACGAGCAATCGCTTGAAAAAAAGTCGTTTCCGATGGGCCAAATTACGACTATACTTATTTGATGATGTGCCAACTAAAAAAAATAATCGATGGACATGCGAATTTAACTTATACATGGGATGGGCCCTTGTTGAAAACCCAAATCTATTCTGGCGCGGTATCTGGAACGTCCGCCATCGAATATAACGAGGACTCTGGATTTAAAGTCGATGGATATTAACGGAACCAAAATCGATATCGACTATGATATTGATGGTGTCCCTACAAAAATTGGAGACCTGAATTTGGTATTTCACGCTGGCACGACACGCCTAAGTCGGCGTGCTGTATCCGGCATGAGCA
>JALSKP010000430.1 GCA_026988815.1 Myxococcales bacterium
CACCTCTGGGAGAGGGCTGGGGTGAGGGCGATCAAACAAGCAAGTGGTTCAATAAGTTCAACAACTTAACTAGGTCAAGGCCGAAGCCAATAAACCCACGAGCTAAAACGAAGTCCCCCACCCTAACCCTCCCCCAGAGGGAGAGGGGATCAGAATCCCACCGAAAAGGATCACACTAGGTGTAAACGGCTTTAGTTGCGCGATATTAGTCAATCTGATACCCACGAAGTTGATAAATTTACATGGTCAAATAATGCTCTGTTTTCAATGCGGTACCAAAGTGGGCGGGGACGCTTCGAAGTGTCCCAATTGTGGTGTGTCTCTCAAGACTGAAAAAAAGCTAGAACTTTCCAGTTCTCGCGGGCTCAGAATCTCACAAGAAATGAAAGCCATTCGCGTGGACCAACAAATTTTTCCTCCCGGTGAGAAAATCGACGATCGATACAAGCTCGCTGAGATGATTGGTAAAGGTCCTTTTGGTGAAGTATATCGTGCGTATGATGAGGTAATCAGCGCTGATATTGCTATCAAACTTTTTCGAAAAGAACTGATTACCACGCCGCCAGATCAGGATTATTTTCTCCGAAATATGGAGCCGGCGCGAAAGCAAACCCAAGAAAATCTCGTTCGTATTCATGGGAGCGGCGTCCATAAGGACCATCCTTGGGTTGCCCTCCAACTCCTAGAAGGCTTGAGTCTTCGTAAGGTTATTTCTCTTCGTACGAAGAAAAACGAAAAATTTCAAACCCACGAGTTAGACGCCATTCTCAGCCAAATTCAGGCTTCCGTTGATGCGAGTGGCGATAAAGGACATGGCGATCTTAAACCTGAAAATATTATTTTCTTGCCCGATACGCTTAAAGTAAGCGATGCATTTTTGTCTAAAATTTTCCAACCCACCGCCTTTGCGCAGGCGCTCAAAGACAGCGATTATCTAGCGCCTGAGATAAAGAAGAAAAAAGCGCAGGGCACCGCGGCCGACGTCTATAGTCTCGGCGTGATCATCAACGAAATGCTTTTGGGCCCGGACTATCGTTCAGGGAAAATTCTGCCTACGAGGAGTTCAGCAAAAGTCGATGAACTGATCGCCAAGGCGACCCAAAAAGATCCGAAAAAACGTTTCGAAAATATTGCAGCATTGAGAGATGCCCTCGAAAAAGCAATTTCTACAGGGGGCTCTAAAGGCGCAACGCCGCCGCCGCCGCCAAGTGGCGTCGCGATGGTAAATATTTTATCCGACGATCTTCCCATATTTGACACGCAGGTATTGCCCGACTCTGTCGTGGAAGCCGAAACCGAAGAGTTTACGAGAGAGAAAGAAAAGGAGTTGCAGAACTATATTGCGACCACCGAAGTAAAACGAAAGGGCGGAAAAGTGGCTCCGCCATCGCCTCCTGCCGAATCCAATGAGCCACCACTCAATGCCGAGAAATCGGATGCGAAAAAAGAAGAAAGTGCTAAAAATGCAAAGGTTCCTGTCGGAAAAGCGCAAAAAGAGGAAAGCGGTTTTCCTTTTATTTGGATCGGCCTCGCGATAGCAACCTTAGTTGTAGTATATTTCGTTACTAGATCCGACACGCCTGTTGAGTTGGGAAACACCGCTCATGTCGTGAAAGAGAAGGTCGAAAAAACGCCTGAAAAAATAGCTGTGGTAAAAAAAACAGAGGAAAAGATTGAGACCGAAAAAGCGCCTGAAAAGACGGAAGAGACAGAAATTGAAAAAGAAATTGCCGATGCAAAGCTTGAAAATACGGACCTAAAAGAAAAAGAAAAGGATCTTCAAATGAAGGACGATTCGATTTCAAGTATGCTCAAAGACGCGAAGAAGGATCTGGTCGAAGAGAAAAAGAAGGATCCCCAAAAAGCCGAGAAGGACAGCATAATAGACCCAAAAACCATCGGATCCAAAGGGACCAAAGTTGAGGAAGTCGACCTACCACCAGGAACGAAATGTCCTAAGGGCTTGAGGTTAAAAAAACGTAAGTGGGGGAATTATTGCATCGCAACCCACGAATATCCCGGACGAGGAGCCAAACCAAAAACAAGAGTTAGCTGGTTCTCCGCAAAAAAAATGTGTGCTGCTCGCGGTCAACGTTTGTGTAAAAAGAAGGAGTGGCGTTCAGCATGTGGGTCTAAATATCCTTATGGAAAAACCTTCGATGCAAATAAATGCAATAGTGTTGATGAAGACGGGTTTGACCGTTCGATCGCACGCGCTGGATCATTTAAAAGCTGCAAAAAGGGTGGCGTTTACGACCTCGTTGGAAACGTTCACGAATGGACCGAAGAACAAAAAATCGTCGGTGGAGGATTTGAGAGTGACGAATCCGTCGCGTCTTGCAGGTACTCTTCTTCCAAATCGCCGGGAAGCTCGGCGGGATACATTGGCTTTCGTTGTTGTGCCGACCCCGAATAGA